>CAYORY010000001.1:0-38760 GCA_964406435.1 uncultured Roseivirgaceae bacterium
CTACCATTCCACCAAAAGAAATTCCGATAATCACGAAGGGTTCGTTAGTGTTAATTTGTTCCGAAAATCGGATTGCATAGTCTTGAATTGTCTCGTTACGTTCTGGTTCAATCCATTGCAGTGGTATTATCTCGAAATCGAGACTTAGCTCTGAAAAGACTCGTTCATCAACACCTAAGCCACCTATTCCGTATACTTTCAAAACTTGATCTGGGGATTATGAGAGGTAACGACCATGTATGAGGCGTGTGCTCTCACTCAGTGGACAGCACTAAAATAGTGAAGTCTGCCGGTGCTTCCAAAGTTTGTAGAAAGCAGTGCGTTCTGAAGTGAAAAAATCCCGCGAACTGATGTATCCAAACCGCACAAATCTTTCTCGGCGGCTGACTCACGGTCAAGTCCTGATGTGGTTTGTAGAAAGCATGTAAGCACATGCCTTCATACATAATGTTACAGACCGTTCTTCAGTTGGCCGTTTGCCTGTTGAGAAAGTTCGAGTTCACCAGTTCCAGAAGCGACCAAGTTGAAAAGAGGTTCGCCAGTTAGATGTTCAGGGTACAAAATCCGAGAGTTAAAAAGAGTTGAGTTAGCCAGTTCAGGTTGTAGATGACCGTTGAGTAGGCTTGAAAGTTCCGTCCAGAAAGTTGGATCGTTCGTCAAGTCGTTAGAAACCTCATAAAGTGTTCCGTTCGAGTCAATAAAGACGAAAAAATAGTCGTCAACAAATGGCCCTCCTTCGATTGTGTATTCGCCGATAAGTTGAATGGACTCTAGTTCGATCGACCAAGAAGTTAGGTTGTTCTCAGTTAGCTCCAGTTGTCCGTTCCGAATCTTGAGTTTTGCAGTCATGGTCTGTAACGCCAAGCTAGCAGTTTGTGCGCCCTCGGCTTATAAAGAGCACTAAAGTAGCGAAACTGCCCAACCACCACAAAAGCCGCTACGAAGAAATGCGTTCCCCAAGATAAAGACCAGAACCACAGAAAGGGCTAGCAGCACAAAGGTCTCAGAATGGGTAGTGAAGCGGGCAATTAACCGATGAAACTTGCAGATTGCTCATTTGGCGCATAACTGCTAGCGATTGTTAGTAGCTTTATTTTCGTTTTTGTTAACCTGTTAGAAGATGGTCAGCACGATGGTCTCAAAAAAAGCAAAGATGTTAGCCTTCTTTGTTCGTGTACAGAGGCTGGTTGTTAAATACTCATCTGTTTTAGTACCAAGTCGAAATAGTTCGTTAGTGAGGTATCCATAAACTAGATGAGTTGTCCCCTCATCAAACCAGTTCCCACAATCAGCCCCACCGCCGGTTGTTCTGATCTTTAAAACTTCAGAGTCCCTAAACCTGTTCTTGCCTTTCTGAATGGATTTTACTTCGAATTCAAATTCGTAAATGTTATAGTCAATATTACGAGTCTCGCCAGTTCCAGTCGTATATGATTCAGTAGTTGGGTATTCGGTGATTTTCGTAACAGTTCCCCGAAAAACAATGTCTGAATGTTTTTGAGCTTTGAAAATCCCAACTCGTCCGCAAGAACAAGCCATCACCTCAGTTGTTCCGATGAGGAGAAAAATTAGTAAAGTCAGAAGAGTTCTCTGCGTGAAGGTCATTGCTACTAACGACCAGCTATCGGGCGTATGTCCGCAGCTAGTGAATAGCACTAAAGTAGTGAAATCTGCCGAAGCTCACAACGGTTCCAAATGGCATTGCGTTCTGAAAATTAAAACTCCTGCGCTCAAAAGCTGGTAGAAAGCACCGCCGTATCTCAGCGGCAGATATCACGGTCGAGTTGCACTGAAACCATCCAGAATGCACTGAGACATATGCCCGATCAGCATTTTGTTAGCATCTTTATTTTAGTCGATAAGAAGCGGAAAATTGAAATGTTCTATTCTGAAATTTCGGGTTGTTATCACTCGATATTGGGTTACCGAATTCATCCGTTAACTGCGGTGCGCTAATGACAGATGTGAAGCCGTGAGTGTATCTCATTTCAAGCATTAGATTATCACTCAGAGAATAGCTTAACCCAGCAGACAGACCAAAATCAAAATTATTATCAAAGTTTTCTTTAACATCAATTGTTTCAGAATCGAACTTTGACTTTGCAGATAATAAATACCCAAATTCCGGTCCAGCTAAAAATGAAAGTTTGTCAATGACTTTATAACTCACGAGCACTGGAAAATTTATGTAGTTCAGATGTATAGATCCATCTCCTGAAGGTTGAGCACCTTGAATTCCTTCGGATGAATAGCCCTTATTTGAAAAAAGTAATTCCGGCCTTATTGCAAAATTGTCTGAGAGTTTAATTTGTCCAAAAAGACCAGCATGATATCCCAACCTGTATTTGTTATCGCTATTACTTCCATCAGGAGTATTATCGACCACATTGTTGACATAGTTAACTCCTGCCTTGATACCAAACTGTGTTTGCGCTTGAGTATATTCAAAACTGGAGACAAGGATAAGCAATAGTATTGTGGCTCTATTTTTCATTACTTCGTTTGGTTTTATTGATGCTAACGACCAGCTATGCGCCGTGTGTCCACAGCTGCTAGATCATGATAAAGATAGCGGAACTGCCCAACACCGATGAAGTGTCTACGAAGAAATGCGTTCCACAAGTCTAAGTCCAGAAGTAAAGAAGGAGGGGCGGGAGATGAAATATCAGAATGGGCGGTGTAGCGGGCGAGTCCCGATGCACTTTCAGAAAGCACTATGACACATGGCGGATGAGCGTCTGTTAGATGCTTTTAATTATGTGTTTTAATTCGTTCAGAAGTTCGTTCTCCTGTTCAGTTGGTTCAAGATAGCTTCCCTCAAGTCGAAATAGGTTGATCTTGTGTTCGGAGGTTAGACGCAGTTGAATGCTGTGAATGTATTCTTGAGAAGTTGGTTTAGTTGCAGTTGCATATTCATCAAAAAATTTCGAATGAAAGCCGATTTCTTTAATGTCCTCAAAACGTCTTGCCATTCTACCCCAGCGTTCTTCGATTGATTCAAATTTTCGATCTTTTAAGTTCAGAGTTAGGCTAGATTTCCCAGCAGTCTTAGATCCGGTTTTCAGCGTTATTATTATAACACCTATTAGAACAAGAATTCCCAAAATCAGAGAGAATGCCATTAGAAATAGAGATGGAAAAATCATGAAAACACCAAAAATTATGATCAAATAGCGGTTAGTGTTCGAATGCTTAATAGTAATCAGCTCCTCGGTCTGTTCAACCTTGTAGCCATTGTCGTTGAGAAGTTCGATAGAAGGTTTACTAAACATGCGGTAGTCAAAATTGCATCTAACGGTCTCGTGTATGAGCAGTAGCGGATTTCAAGCCACATAACTGTCAGGTAGCACCGGCCTTTGATTAATAGTTTTAAGTTTCAAAATAGCACTGAACCCGCTATTGCTTATACACAATGTTGTATGCCCGTGCTTTTTCATTTTCTTTTTTGTCAGCGTTGGGGCAGCCGTACTCTTTGGCAAGTTTTGGCTTGTGTGGCTGCTTTGAGCGACTTGCCAATGTGTATGGATGCTTGCGGTTGCCATTTAGTATCGTTCCAAGAATCTCCGTTGTCTTTCCCAGTCACCACTTTTTAAACAGCTTTCTATTCGCTCATTCAAATATTTCTTAATCGGGAGTAGTTTTATTCCCATTTGAGACTTATTGACTATAGCGAGAATATTTCGCCAGTCAGCTGCCTCAATGTCTGCAAGTATTACATCCCCTGTTCCACTCGTTCCACTTCCTCTCCACATGATTTTGGAAAAAACCCCAACTTCCTGATTTATGGAAAGAAACAGCAATAGCATTTCTTCAAATACTTCCTTCATTGAATGTCTTGCGATGTCCACAGCAACATTTACTTTTTGATGATCACTGTTGTTTGCTCGTACAAACTGAAATAGAAAGTCCTTTGCCTTTTCCTTTGAATCTTCTGGTATATTTCTAAAGAAGGAGTTACAGAAGTGGTCGAGAATTCCGAAGTATGGTTCTCGCTCAATTACTAAATCAAACACTTCAGTCAACACTGGTTCAATGCCATCTACTTGCCAAACAAATCCTAATCTTCTGTGATCTCCCGATAATCCAAATTTTCTTTCTGAGAATAAACTTTCTACGTATTCCATTAAGAACTGAGGGTCTTGCTTTAGAATGTTGAACATTCCTTTCCCTTCATAGTCAAAGTGGTTGTGAATCTTATCTTGTTGGATATACGCTTTCTTGATTAGGTCAATGTTATCCCCCAATTTGTCAAAATGAGTGCTGAAAAAGTCCATCCAAACCTGCAAGCCTGTGCCGTTCTCATTTTTCTCTACAATTTTTCTCAGAACAACTTGAAACAGGTTGGGTTCAATTGATAGAAACCGTTGCAGCCTGTCAAAATGGACTGTGTTCGAACCACTCATATTGCTTACCGTGTTCACTATAGCGTCAACGTAGCCCTTAGTCAGCAATGAATCCTCCAAATAATCGTAGAACGATAGCTCCCAATGAGCTTTAAGATTGAAATCTTTACTTTGGATTATTGCCCAAATGTGCTCTGAAGATTCTGCAGTTTTCAGATGGTTTCGAAATACAACTCTCGGAATGTAATTTATTGTGTTATCAATTGCGATAACCTGATTTAATAGTTCACAGCCCAAATGAAAATCAAGACTGCAATTTTCGTCAATCACGAAATCAAGTGAATTATTATAATTCCATTCATTCTTAGCTTTCTCCTTCAAGAACGTGAAAACTTTGATGAATTCTTCTACCTCAGTCCTTGTTTTGAAAACAAACGAAGTTCTTATTTCAGCTTCCTTCAGTCTTTCGTACTCTCGATAATCTTCGTATTCGTACATTTCCTTATCACGCAATATATCCCAATCAATTTTTAAATAGGTTTCGTAATCTGCATTGGTAAATGACTCTGCTAATGATGAAAATGAAGGGTGCAAAACAGAGTTCCTCTTACACCATCTTATCTGTTCGTGAACATACCTACAGTGTTCGAAATTATCGGGTGATAAATGCCTTTCAATTATGTCAATAACGTAAGGAACATCAAATTCCATTACCTCCCTAAGCACGTCTGGACTTACACTGGCATAACTCTGAAGGAGGCTGAAAGACTCGGCAGGAGAGTTGTTGAAGTCGTTTGCTACCGACACCCAAATATTTTTTCGGAACTCCTGGATTTCTTGACTATTTGGAATGGGATACTCATACCAATAAAACGAGTGATTGCGGCCTCCTTTTGTGTGTCGGAATTTGAAGGATAAAAATGTTTTAGATAATTCATAAAAAATAGAGGCACAGAGGTTGTCCTTTTTGTTTAAACCATCCAATAGTATTTGAAACAAAATTGACTGTCTTGCAAATCTGAACCTCTCATCATCTCTGTCAAACAGAAGCTGCTCACGAATTTTGTGAATCAGTTCCGGTACATGCTCCGGCTTTTTCCGTACATATTCAATAGCCAATTCTAATGCATCGTTTAGATTGTTTGGAAATCGAAAAAACTCTCCAAGCAACTCAATGACTTTATTCTTTTCATATGAAAAAGCATTGTTCTCATAAGTCACCTCAAAGCTTTCAGAAGTGGCATTTTCTAATGATTCTATAATGCCATAAATAAACGCCAATGATTCAGTTGACAGATAATACCAAAAAGCCGACAGAAATTTGAACCCTTTTTCTTCGTCATTCTTGATAGACTTCCAATGGTTTTGCAGATGTGGACGCAGTTTGTCCATTACTTTTTGCACTCCAAACGTGTTGTTTGCCGGAATCACACAATCTTTGAAGCGACTACTGTTGCTATCAAAATATTTACTCAGCAATACTTCAAATGAAAGTAGATTGTCCTTGATGAATGCCTTATAGAAGAAATAGGTTGATAAATTTTGCTCAGGAATTTTCACATGTTCAAACTGTATTTCAACCAATTCCAGTTTGTCTAGTTTATCTATAGCATCTATAAAGTGTGCATAGTCAATTTCAAAATTGTCAAGTATGGAGGTCACTAATTCCTTGTTCTTGTATGGGATGGTATAGAAGAATGCAATCAGACCAAGGCAGTTAATATTCAAGTCTTTCGCAAACTCCCCATCATCCTTGATAAACGTTGAGAAGTAGTTTTCAAATAAATCTGATACATCTGCCAAGGCATATATATTCTGTTCAGCCTTTGCAAGTAGGGCAGTCATTATTGCCAATCGCGGATTTCCATCCGCAATGCGAACAATTTCATTGTGATAATCCTGATTTAGAATTTCGAAAGGCGTTGCCTTAACAATATCCGTAATCTGCTCATCTGAGAACTTGGATAAGTCTATTCTTTTGGGCGAAAATTCTTGACATAGTATTCCAATATCTTGGAACGCATAGTCTCTGACTGTAATCAGAATCTTTAACTTGCCTTTTTGGGTTGCTCTATAAAAAGTTGTTATTTGATTGAAAGCATCAATCCTATTTGCATCATCAACGAAAAGTATATGGTCCTTTTCGGAATCGAAATACTGAAACAAATCATCGAGTAGTGTATGATGCTTATACGAAACACAATAAGCATCAAATTCATTGTTCTCCGCAAGGAATGCTTTTATCGCTTCGAGAGCTAATTTGGTTTTGCCAATTCCTGGCGCACCAGTCAGAATAATAAAATCATTCTGATGTATTGATTCGTTGAGGGTCTTGAGTTCTTCTTCCCGATGCAGGAACGTATTATCAAGAGGGGTAGAGATGCCCGCGGATGCCTTGTTGTATTCTGCAATGAATTTTTCTATTGAAACAATTTGTCCAGTGTCTAATGGTAACCCCAAATACTCGTGGGTTAAATCCCTATGGTTCAAATGGAGTTCTATTGCCAACCAATCCAGATTGTAAATAGTAAGTACAATTCGGGTGTTAGCCAAAAGGTCATTTAACGCTTTTGTTTCCTTTGCTTTAGGATTGAAATTGACACAAAGAATAATCTCGGCTATTTGATTTACAGGAATGCCAGTCTTCGATTCATTGAGGCACTTTTGTACATCTTTTTTTAACTTGGAGAATCCATCTGAAACATTTGTAGAATGTTCAACGAAAATGAACTTACCATTTGGAAGAAGCAAAAAGGTATCGGGAGTACCAGGTACAGTTTTCTGTTTGCCACTTTGGCTCCCGGCTCTTACTAAAGCCGAATAGTTACTATTCCTCAAAGCAAGAAAACTATCGCATAACTCTTGGAAAGCAGCCGAGTTAATTGCTTTTAAAGCTTCTTCTATTGATTGTAGTCTACTCACGATGATTTTAAATAAGCTTGTTAAGTTCGATTTTTAGCGAGTCCTTGAGTGTTTTTGAATCGGAATAGATTAAGAATCTTTGAGATTGGATATCAATAGGCAGATCTTTAGGTTCCTTTGAAATTAGTATGACTGATTTGTCCAGTGCTTGAGCCACCCCAAGCTCATATAAGACATTAGGATTCCTTCCATTAATGTTAGCTATTATGATTCTTGCCTTGACCATATACCTAAGCATTTCAGGGAATATATCACCCTTAAACTCTTGTTCATCTCCTCTGATGCAATTAAACCCTGCACTTGAACAAACCTCCTTGATGGTCATAAACTCATTATAAAATTGGCTATTAAAAGGAGTTAAGACAAAAACCAATCTGTTATCGATTTTAAGTTCATTCTCAGATATTCCATTTGCCTGAAGAAATTCGGAATAATGAATTCTTCGATTAGTGCCCAAAGACTGATTATTTTCAAGATATTCCTGTCGTAGTAAAAGATGATTAACATCCCTCCATCGTTCTTCATTTTGCACTAATCTGTCATTTAGTCCATACATTTTTTGCTCAAGAGAATGCCTTATGCTTTCAAGCATGGCCTTATTTTCTTCGCTATCATATCTGCTTTTCTTGAGATTGGAGTACAAAATGAAAGCTATTACACTAACGGAAATGCTTGCAATTGCTGTTATGATTATCGTAATGCTGCTAATTTCCATTTGACTCATTTTTTGGTTCGATATTCTCAATTTGGGCTTTTTCTTCACTATTCAACAGAATATCCATTGATTGTATTAAGGAGAAAATTGATATTGCCATATTCAAACAAAGTAGAAGCACCCAGTAGTTGCTTTTATTTTCAAATAGCTTTAAACTTTTTCGCCACAAAATCACAACTACAACGGCCAGAACGATAAAAGCAATCGTGTAGAATAGCCCCGCACTCGGGTCTTTAGGTTCAGATATAGTAAATGCAATTAGAAATGATATAGAAAGGAAAATCATGTCAACCGGCAGTTCGCATATTGCCTGAATTAAATTGGGAACCTCAATGTTTCTGTCAATCGCCAGTTTCAGAACGAATGCTAATACAAGCAATGTCAGGGGTAATATTATTTCCAAATGTTCCATTTATCTCATTTCAGTTATTCTGTCGAGCGTTGGCAAAAAAATAGCTCTTTTGGTTTTTCTTGCGTTGGCTCTGCGTGTCTGCAAAAACCAAATGTGCTATTTGTGCGGTCGGCTTTTTTGCATGGCATACAACATTAATATAACGCGCACAGTGCGCGTTATTTCCATTTCATATTTTCGAGTGGTTACAGACCTATCTTTCTGATAGTCAGTGATAAATCCAAGTAATAAACGTTTGTAAGCGTTTATTGTCGGATATAAGCGCCACTCTCCCCACCAAGATAGCACCTATTCATGAATGACGGGGTGGTCGAGAACCTTTCGTATACCTAGGCGTCACTGAGCGTTTCGCCCCCATCGTTAACTCCAAATTCTGCCCTGAGTATTTTTGATTGTCATCTGCGTTGGCTGGACATGTGTTTGTTGATTTTCAAGGTGAGCCACCGTGGCGAGAAGCGCGGAGTGTTCACCAAAAATTGATTCATCAACCCAACGACCTTCGTGCGAGTTCCCTTCAGCATGGCGTCCACGCCCTGCTTTGCTACTACCTTTGCAGGAACGGACTTCATGCTGCCGTACGCATTGGTATTTAGGATTTCCTCGGTGTTGAATTCCGTGTCTGTGGGGCCAGGGCAGAGGTTGGTCACCGTCACGCCTGTACCGTCCAGTTCGGTTTTCAATGACTCAGAAAAGGAAAGAACGAATGCCTTAGTAGCGGCATAGACAGCATAGTTCGGAAAGGGAAAGAAAGACAGGATGGACGCCACGTTCATGATTCGGCCTTTTCCGGCGGTCTTCATTTCATCGGCAAAAAGGCGGGTTAGTACCATGAGTGACGATATGTTCACCTGAATCATATTTAGCTGAGTAGCCAAATCAGTTGCCACGAAATCTCCATAGGTCCCAAACCCGGCGTTGTTGATCAGGGCGGTCACCTTCAGCTCCTTCTCCCGGATTTCATCATAGAGCGTCTGAGCGTTTTTTGGATCAGATAGATCCTTGGGCATGACATGCGCCATGATGCCGTATTGCAGCTCCAGTTCGTCTTTCAACTCCAGTAATCTTTCGGTACGTCTGGCCACCAAAATCAGGTGAAAATCTTTGGCGGCCAATTGCCGGGCGATCTCCAGCCCTATGCCGGAGGACGCCCCTGTGATCAATGCTAATTCTCTCATCGTGATAGATTAAAATTGGATTCGGTACATCATGTCCGGGAAGAAACCGATTTGGTTGACCGGGTTAATCTGATCGGTGACGCTGTTGTATCGTCGCACAAATTCGTTCTCGCGGTTGGTCACATTTTGCAGATCTACGAAGAACTGGTGGGATACTTTCTTGCGGTTCAATCGCACGCCGAACTTCACATCCCAACGGAAATACTCGCCATAACTTTGGCTGAAGGCCTGATCTTCGAACCGAACCTCCCGGCCTGCATTGGCGCGTGTGCCATCAATATCGATCGGGGTGAAAGGTCGTCCTCCCGCTGAGGTCACTTTGGAATCGAAAGTCCAGGCGTTTTGGTTGTTGGAACCAAATTTCCATTCTTTACCGAAGAGGATGTTCGCTACATAGTTGCTATTGAATGCCGTGTTTCGCTGCACCCCGTCGCTACCCTTGTATTGCGAGTCGAAAATGGAAGTAGTGAAAAGCAGGTAGTAATCCCGGCTGAAGAATTTTTCCAGTGTCAATTCTACTCCGATATTCTGACCGGTTCCACCATTCACCAATGAGCCTTTTTCTTCGAAAATGAAATCTGATCCTTCGTTCAGCACAGAGTAGCTGGTGGGCGTTGCATCCACAGGCACATCGTACAGACTTTGGTAATACAGCTCCGTTTTCAGTCTCCAATCGGGGGCGAGCTTTCGGTCATATCCTAGCACAAAATGATGTGCATTCATGAAATCAAGTTGGTCGTTGGTGGCCTCCGTCACACCGGGTGAGACTTCCTCCCGATAGAACAGAACAGGGGCGGGGATGGCTTGACCGTGAAGGCCGTAAGCCAAACTCCATCGTTGTTCGGGTGAGCTTTGCCAGCTTATCGCTGCGCGTGGTTCTAGTATGAAATCATTGGTATAGCCGTGGTACTGGCTGTGTAGCCCAAAGGTCACGTCCAGGTCGTTGGTGATTTTGTATTCCGCTTGCGCAAAAGCCTGTGTCAGCTGATAGATTTCGTTCAGGTCATTGTATCGAATGAAATAATCAGGGATAGAGTCGTTGTTTGCATCCGGAATCTCGGCACGGTCGTCTCGGTCTTCGCCGAAAAGATTCATGTCGTAGGTCTCATTCAGAATGCCCACGTTCATACTCCAGCGTGCGTTGAATTTATGATTGAATCGAGTGAAAAAGGTGTACCGATTTTCACGGGTCTCTGAATTCACGGCCCGGTAGTCTTTGATCAGTTCGTCATTGTCGTCCAAAATTCGATTGTCCTGGTAGTAGCTATTGAAATTGGTCGAAGAGGCAATCGACGTTTTAAGGAAACTATTCTGACCAAATCGAATGGTGTTGGTCAGCCCGATCAGCCCGATTTCACTTTCCACGAAAGCATCCTGCATGGGGTCTGCGAAAAGGTCGTCCTCGTTGATTTCTTCACCAAGGAAATCAATGTTGCTCAGGCCATACAACCCGAACAGCTCCACCCGACCGATCGGTGTTTCACCAAGATTTGCTTTGAAAGAAAGATCCTGATAATAGGGAGCAGCCGATGTGCCGGTAGCGGCCAAGCTGGCAATTCCGTAGCGGTAAGAGGTCACGAAGGATGAGCCATTTTTTCGGCTGATCGGTCCCTCAGCCATGAACTCCAGCCCAGTATAGGCCGAAAGCTGACCAGTGAATTCGTAGGTGTCCGTGTTTCCATTTCGGAAGTTGATATCAAAAACTGCGGCGTTGGCATTGCCATATTCGGCAGGGAAGGCGCCTGTAAGGAAGTCGGAGGTGCGGAGCATGTTGGTGTTCAGCGCATTCACCGGACCGCCAGTGGTGCCCAGCGTGGAGAAGTGGTTGGTAGTGGGCACGGGGATGCCTTCCACTCTCCAAAGCAACCCGACCGGCGAGTTGCCACGAACGACAATGTCATTTCTGGCGTCATTGGTAGAATTGACCCCCGCGAACGAGGAAGCCAGTTTGGCCACATCATTTCGCCCGCCTGAGAAACGTGTCACTTCCTCCAAACTAAACGTGCGCGCGCTCACTTTCGCCAGATTATTGATCGGTTGGTCTTTGTCTGCCTCGGCGGTGACCACTACTTCGGCGAGCTTTTCCACAGATTCTTCCATGGTTAAGCGCAAAACCACTTCTTTTCCTGAGGTTACCAGCACATTCGGCACAGTGAACGTCTCGTACCCTATGGACTGAACAACAAAAGTCTGTCGGCCCACCGGCACGTTCGGGATTCGGAAAATCCCATCGATATCCGTGACAGCACCGAGTGGCGGATCAGAGTCAACGAGGATGACGGTCGCGCCAATCAACGGATACTCCGATTGTACATCGACGATGGTTCCTTTGACGGTTTGCGTTTGCTGCGCAAATGCGGATGACAGCAAAAGGGTCAGCATCGCATAGGAGATAAAGGCAAGGGCTGTTTTGATACGTGGGTTCATGATTTTGAATTTGTTTGTCCGAAAGTACGGGGGTAGAGAAGGGCTATAAATAGGATTGGGCATGAGACCGGAAACCGGCTAGGTGAAAGTGGAAATCGGCGATTCGAAGAGGATTTCGGCGTTTTTGAAAATTCATCTTTTATTTTTCCCGTTTCAGCGATCATTTCCACAGCTTCATTCGAGTTTGATAGAAGGAATCCCTTCGGGCTTGGTTATTTTTATCGGAATGAAACTGCGAGAAGTACATGTTCGGTGGATGGCGATCCCGCTTTTGGCACTCATAGCCATGAAAGCGGATGATGGCCATATGGCCGCCGATCCTGTGTGGTATCAGTACGTGGTGGCGCTTGTTTTTACTGCCGTGTATTGGAATGGTGCCTGTCTGGTTATTTATTACTTCCGAAGGAAATTTCCTGAGATCTCCAAGACTGGCCGCAGGTTGATGCTCACAGGGCTGGGTATTGTGACCTGGATGTCTGTAGGCGGCATTCCAATCAAGCTGCTGTTTGGACTCTGCACGCTCGAGGAGGCGTTCACGTGGAATCAACATGCACAGTTTCTTCCTTTCAATTTTATTGCCGCTGCGGTGGTCAGCTTGTCCTACGAGGCGTTCTATTTTTTCGATAAATGGAAAGAGACCTTTCGCCTCAATGAAGAATTGAAAAACCGCCAGATCAGGACACAGTACGAAGTGCTGCAAAACCAAATGAGTCCGCACTTTCTCTTTAACAGCCTTAACACCCTCACCACCATCATCGCCGAAGATCCTAAGTCAGCCATCAAGTTTACGGAGAAATTATCTGAGGTATATCGCTATATTCTACACAACAAAGAGCGCGAATTGGTGACCCTGCGCGATGAGGTGGAATTCGCAAAAGCCTACATGTTTTTGCTGAGCATCAGATACCCGGAGAATTTGACGGTGGACTATCGCGTTGAGGAAAAATCACTGGACATGAACTTGCCCCCATTGACGCTTCAGATGCTCCTCGAAAACGCCATCAAGCACAATGTGATTTCGAAATCCAAGCCACTAAAAGTGGAAGTGTATGTGGAAAATGGAAAGTCAGTGATTGTGCGAAATAACCTGCAAGTGAAAGAAACAATGGCCAAAGGCACCAAGACCGGACTAGAGAATATCAAGAAGCGCTACGGCATCCTTGGTGGGCTTGAAATCAATGTTCTGGCCGATGCAACCAACTTTATGGTGACCGTTCCGCTCATCGACGTGCTGGAAGAAAAAGACCTGCGATTTTCATGAAAGTGCTGATCATAGAGGACGAGGCACCCGCGTATCGGCGGTTGGAGAAAATCCTGCTGGAGATAGACCCTTCGATCAAAATCTTAGAGGTAATCGACACGGTGGAGGAAGCGGTGAATTGGTTTGGTCAGAACTCATGCGATTTGGTTTTGATGGATATTCAGATCAGCGACGGCATCAGCTTTCAGATTTTTGACAAAATCGAAGTGAAGTGCCCGGTGGTTTTTACGACCGCCTTTGATGAATACCTCCTCCGAGCCTTCAAAGTCAACAGCATCGACTATTTGCTCAAGCCGATAAAAAAGGAGGATCTGGTACGAGCACTGAACAAATACAAACGCCTGCATGGCCACTCCATGCCGGAGGCCGACCTTTCAGCTATTTTGAAAAAGATTTCTTTGACGGAAGTCAACTACAAAAATCGGTTTTTGGTGAAGCAGGGGGAGAAGATGCTCTCTATCAAGTCGCAGGATGTGGTGTGCTTCCATAGCCGGCACGGGGTGGTGCATATCGTCACCAATTCCGGCAAAACGTACTTGTCTGACTTCACGCTGGATGATCTTGGAAGCCAGCTGGATCCTAAGAACTTCTTTCGGGCCAACCGCCAGTTTATGGTCAATGCTGACTATGTGGGCACGGTACACAAGTATTTCAAAGGCAAGCTATTGGTAGAACTCAATGGCTTTGATGCGGAGGATATTGTGGTGAGCACGGAGAAAGCCAGCAGCTTCAAAGAGTGGTTGGATCAGTAATTGACAGTTTGGATGACCCTTTTGTCATCAGTATTAATAGCTTTCTCCCTACTTCTCGGCCCGATAGATTATTTCTTCTTCGGGAAGAGCATATTTTTTCACCTCTTCCGCATCGAGCTCAAAGACCAGTCTGTCTTCTACGACCTGAAAACCTGTGCTGCGGATTCTATCGGCATAGTCCTTTCCATAAAGCCGCACGTGATCGTCCTGCCCAAATAATCGCTCTCTTTCCTTCGGATCGGTAATGGTAGGATCTTCGGTAGTCTCGTCATTAAGTGGGTAGAAGAGGGGAATCTGTAGAATAGCCCACCCTCCAGGTTTCAGCACCCGTCTCATTTCTTCCATCGCACGGATGTCGCTTTCCACATGCTCCAGCACGTGATTGCAGAAAATGATATCGAAAGTATTCTCCTCGAATGGGATGTCATGAATGTCCATTTTCACTTTGGCCAGCGGCGACTCTATGTCCCCTGTGATGTAATCAAGGTTGTTCAATGCCTCAAACCTATCCATGAAGCAAAGCTCCGGTGCTATGTGTAGCATCTTGGCTGGTTTAGTGAAGAAATCCGTCTTTTGCTTCAGGTAAAGCCAAATGAGTCTGTGACGTTCTAGGGCTAGGCAATTGGGACAAAGGGCATTGCTTCGGGATTTCCGACCGTAAGGAAGAAACTTACGAAATCGCGACTCGCACACCGGACATTCGACCTTATTGCCTCGATAGAAAACAGCTAATATTTTCAGCACAAAATGACTGAAAAGCTGGAGGTACTTTCGAGGGATATGTCGTAAGAAAAAGGAAATTAAAAATTTCAACTGAAGGAATTTCAGGGTCAAAGTTATTCAAGATAGGAGCAAACCCCTATTTTTAGACTCATGATTCGAGGCGTCCTCTCCCTGCTGTTTTTGATATGTTTTATGCTCCTTTCTGGTGCACAAACCATCCAGGAGGATTTGCCTACCAACAATACCGTCGAAAAGAAAGTCAATCACAAAAAGTACGAACCAAAACGTAAAAACTACGACGTGCTCTACACCAGAAAAACTAAGGGTACGCTATACGGAAACCCCTGTGCTATTGACGTCACCCACAAGATGGGATTTCACTATGTACCGCTCACTCAGGAGGGTAAGACCAAAATGGGCTATTTTCTAAATAACTTAATGGTGAAGACAAAACTCTGCGTGACTCGAACACCTTTTTGGAAGGCAATTTTAAATAAGCGATTGGACGATTGCCGTTTGAAAAGCGGAGATGGGATTGGCTAGTATTTGGTTATTGGTTATTGGTTATTGGTTGAATGGTTAAATAGTTATTGGTTGAATGGTGATTGGTTGAATGGTTATTGTTTAAATAGTTCACACCTAAAACCTAATCCCTAACATCTAAAACCTAAAACCTAATCCCTAACACCTAAAACCTAATCCCTAACACCTAATCCCTAACACCTAATCCCTAATCCCTAATCCCTAATCCCTAATCCCTAATCCCTAATCCCTATCTTCCTTTCGCCACATAAATTTCAACCCTGACCAGTCGTGATCTACTGCGCATACTTTGGTATCGACCAACCCGCCCTTCAGACCAAGTTCTCGAACCTTATTACCATTCAATTCAGTAGCAAGGGCTGACGTTTGCTTCGGCCAAGAAAACCAAAGCATTCCGGTCTTTTTCAGATTCTTTTTCCAACTAGCCCAACCCTCAGTAATGTGTTTTTCATCCGTCACAAATATGTGGATGAAGTCGAAAGGTCCTTCATTAACGTTATCGGTAAATTCTGAACCCGAAGGAATTTCTTCTAGTAAATCAACGTAATGAGAAGGTTCATTTACTATCAGACATTTGAAGTTTTCCTTGATGCCTAGCTTCTTGATGAGTGGATTTGGGGAATATCCTGCGGGCATTATTTCTTAATTATTCTTGAGTAATTAAGGCCTTCATTGGTATGAAGACTGAGAAAGTATAAGCCAGGTTCAAGCCCTTCCAATGACTGAGTAAAGGAGTGATTCCCGGCCTCTAGAAACCCAAGATGAATCATTTTTACTAGTTGTCCTGAGGAATTAAAAAGCTCGAGCCTTGTCCGCGTGAATTGAGCAATTTGAACGTCTATTGAAATTGAGCTATTGGTTGGGTTTGGCGAGACGCTAAGCTCATGGAATGATTCTTCGGAAGACAGTACCACCTCTTCATCAGGATAGCTCTCATCGTATTTGTATACTCGCTTTCCGGTGAGAAAAATGAGCTCATCGGAAACCATAAAAAACCTATTGAAGGTGGAATTGCCATAGGTTTCTATTTTCTCCCAAGTGATACCACCATCATTTGTTTCAAAAAGTGCAGTTTCGCTTCCTTCCAATGGGTTTGCCGTTCCTCCTGTCCATCCTGTTAATTCATCCTTGAAGCCCACCATTTGCATGTAGTTCCATTTGTCTGCCTTCACAGTGTGGATAGTCCAATTTTGACCTCCATCTGTTGATTTTACAACCCTCACATTGTTAGTCGAGGGAGACGATTGGATGCTTCCAAAAAAATTCACCGAATCAGGTGTCTGAATTTTCCAAATGTAGTCTCCCGCCACTCCTGTCTCGAGTACAGTCGTCCATGTGTCTCCACCATCATCGGTGTGGAGGATCACCCCACCTTTTTCATTTCCTACAGGATCATTCTGACCGGTCAAGAATCCTTCATTTTCATTAAGAAAAAGGACATCCACCAGTTGGGTAGCCATTGAGGTCATGTCTGTGGTTACCCAATTGTCGCCTGAATCAACTGATTTGGCTACATAAGGAGGCTCAGCACCGGACCAGATCGCACAAGCAAATACGACATTTTCCGAAGGTGCCGAGAGGCCACATGCTCCCGGCACTTCAGTGTATCTAATGCCGTTGTAAGTGATATCAAAATCCACATTTTCCGAAATGTTCTCCCAGGTTTCGCCACCATCTAGTGTTCGATATATGCTGTTTCTGAGGGAACCGACATATCCGAGCATAGGTGTGGCAAACTCTATACTTCTGAGGTAATTATCTGCCTGAAACTTCAAGGTCCAGGTAGCACCACCGTCCGTAGTTTTATATATCCTACTTTGGTTATTGACCGCCCATCCGGTAGTTTCATCGATAAAAAAAACATCGTCGTATCGAGTTGCTTGTGGAATATCCAACGGCCTCCATTGGGCTAAAATCCCAAGAGGAAGGAGATAGATAAATAGTAGAAAAATTGTTCGATACATCTACCGGCAATTTACTGGCAGTGGCTCAGAAAAGCCCAATTTCCGAAGTTCTTCGTACTCTTTGCAAGCTTTGGAAAGATCGCCCATCCGCAGATAAGACTCGGCGGCAAGCTTGTATGGCGCCACACTATCCTGCCATATTCGCTTCATCCAATTGCTGGCGCCAATAGACTCCTCTGGCTGATCCATTCGATTGTAAATTTTGGCGAGATTTTCATACAAAAAGTAATGCTCTAATGGGATGAATTTCTCACTGACTATCATCATGTAGGCCTTTCCATATTTATTGGAATAGTCTCGTATGGCTACATCCCTGGCCAATTCCAGGTAGTCTCTGGAATGATTCAGGTCGCCTAATCCTTCGTCATACACCTCAGCGATTTGCACCAGCGTGGGAATCACCTGATAGTTTTCTTCGATCAATTCTTTCAGCTTTCTAATGGAAAGTTCCGGTTTATCTACATAGCGATAGGATTGTGCCAGTCTGGCTCGCATCGCCATGGGACGGTAAGGGGAGAACTGCTCCACAAGTTCGTAGTATCTGATGGCGCTTGCAAAATCTTTCTTCAAATAAGAATCTTCCCCCTTGAAAATAATGTCCTCCATTTTGCCACTTCTGAATTCCTTCATGTCCTGCTCCTCCGGCTTGAAGGGAGCCAAATCGGCGAGCATAATCATGGAAGCTCGGATTTGATCCTGATCATAAAGTGACTGTGCCTCTACAAAAATCTCACGCCGATTAGCCAACAAGTCATCGTACTTTTTTTGTAGGTACAAGTCGTACATGCCCTTGGCAAACATCACCATGAGTGCTATGCCGAAGGTGATCCCAAAAGCATAGAGAGTAGCCTTGTTATTTTCTCGGTGATTGATGGGAGGAGCCGTGTAGTAGGGGCGGCCTCCGTACCGTTTTGTCTTGGGAGGCTGATAATGATAGGGCTGCCGAGGAGGCGCAGAAGTAGTGGATCTCTGGGATGCGTGGAAATGCTCGTACTGAAGCTGTAGGTCAAATTGCGCTTTTTTATACGGATCGGATAGAATCTGATAGGCCTGATTGACGGACTTGAATATTTCCTCCATGCCCCGATCGCCCATGTGCTTGTCTGGGTGATATTTGACTGCAAGTCTTTTGAAAGCCGCCTTTATCTCATCTGGAGATGCGCTTTCGGAGAGTCCGAGCGTGTGGTAATGATTCTGCATTCGTGGAAAAATAACGCTCCTTCGTGTTGATTAGTTTACTAACTGTTTGCCGAGCCATAGCCCCATCATACACAGCAATAATCCCCCAATCAGACTTAGGGTAGAATAGCCCACAAAAGTCATCCACATTTCGTTTTTGATTAGTCTCACTCCGTCCATTGAAAAGGTAGAAAAGGTAGTGAATCCACCGCAGAGTCCAACCACCGCAAACCAGTAGACCGGCTGGTCGTCCTTGACTGCCATGCCTACAAGGAATCCAATGATCAGGCTCCCCAGGAGATTGACCAAGGTGGTGCCCACTGGAAAACCGGCGGATGCTTTCATGGACCACAACCCAACGCCATATCTCAAAATACTACCTAGGAACCCGCCCAGTCCGACAAAAAGAAGCTGTTTCATTTTTCATTAGATATAAATGCCTCGCAGTGCCGCTCCAAGTCAGGAAAGAACTCATGAAATTCCTCTCCAAATTCTTCGTAGTGCGTCCTCAGAGCTACCACCGCATGTTCCATTCGTGAATCAAAAGTAGTGCGCCTCGCCATTCCGGATAGCGCTCGTTGCATCCCCTCCACCAATCTGTAATTGAATAGCCAATTGTCGCGCTTCATGTAGGTGAGCATGTGCCTGGCCGCATGGGGGAATTGATCGCGGTACTTTTCGGTGGTCTGATAAAAATTTTGTGTAAACTTTTCCAAATCAATTTTCGAGAATTTTAACCAATCTCTCGCCAGAAAATGGTCGTAGAAAACATCCGTGATCACTGGCGAATAGTGGCGAAAATCAGGACGTAAGCGTTCTTTGCTTCTGAGCACTACCGGATGTGTGTCAGTGTATTGGTCGATGGAGCGATGAAGCTGAATGCCTCTTTGGATGTCCTCAGGAAAATGATCGAATTGGGAGCCTTTCACAAAATCGCCAATGAAATTGCCCATGGTCAGTTCTTCGTTTGATCCTGAAAGGTAGATGTGGGCAAGGAAGTTCATTGATTTATAAAGCTGAATCTAATAGATTTGTTGGTGGTATAGGTAAGTTAGAAGTTTTAAATCAAACTCAGTTGGCCAACGGAAGCACATCTCGCTCGCATATTAATATTCTCGTTCAGCTCGCCCGAATTGATGGGGTAGTGGTGCAAGAAGAAATCGATCTGATCACCCAGATAGCCAATGGTTTTGGGATGACTTCAGAAGAAATAAGCGCATGCTTCGAGGATCCTGATGACATTGGTGACTTAACTAAGCTGCCGAATGATGAGAAGTATGAGCATATCTATAATATGGTGCAGCTCATGAAAATCGATGGGAGATTGTACAAAGAGGAGATTCAGTACTGCGCAAAAATGGCCACCAAACTGGGCTATGACGAGGAGGTGCTTACCGAGCTAATGCTAAAAATCTACAGCGACCCCCACATCACCACAGATAAACAGTCACTCAAATCAGCGATTCAGAAATACCTGAAAAAATGAAAGCGCTAATTCTTGCTTTTTTTGTTTCCGTTTCATTTTTGGCTTTTGGTCAGGAAGAGGAGATCAGGAAAGTGATGAGCGATCAGGAGCAATGTTGGAACAATGGCGACCTGGAATGCTTCATGCAGGGCTATTATAAATCTGACGATCTGATTTTTGTGGGCTCTTCCGGGCCGAAATATGGCTGGCAGGTGACCCTGAATAACTACAAGAAGAGCTACCCCTCCAATGCCGCCATGGGAACACTTTCGTTCGATTTGCTCAGGCTTATCCCGCTCGGGAAAAAGAACTACCTCGTGGTGGGCAAGTGGAGCCTAAAGCGGGAATCCGATAATCCTAACGGCCACTTTTCTCTGGTTTTTGAAAAAATCAAAGGTGAGTGGAAGATCATTGCTGATCATTCGAGTTAGATTTTCGAACGATGTATACAAGGTAGTCTCTATGGCGTCCTATTGATTCATAGCCAAACTGGGGTAATTCGTTGGTTATAGTCTCATGAAAATTTCTCCTGCCTCTGTTTTCAACTAAAATTAATGGTGGATCTGGCTGGGTAGAGTTCCTTTCTATTAATGTGCTTACTTCCTTACCTCCAATTCTTTGGGTGGCAAAAAGCAACTCACTTTTTGGGAAATCATAAGGGATAATTTTGGCTCGATCTTTAACAGATCTTATTACCACAATTATTTTCTCTGAACTATTATTGAGTTGCTGAAGGTTTGGTTCGGTGATCCAGTATTGAATTAAATCCTTAGAATTCTTGCTGCCAACGTGTCCCAAAGTCAGGTTCCAAATTGGGGTGATAAAGAGCACAATAGCAATCAACAAAAAACCAATTTTTGAATGTCTAATTAGGTGCCTGCAGCATAGAACCGGAAGTACAAAAAGTAGTGGTGCGACCATGCTGCCGTACCGGTGAAGCGTAGCGTTCACAGGAACAAACTGATACAGCAAAAAGTATGTGACGATTCCTAAGACCCCAATGCTGAGTGCTGTGTAATTGAAGGGTTGCCTTTTTTTGTTGATAAAGCTATAGATCAAGCCAATTCCTGATATGATAAGGATTGGTGGCGTAAGTAGGTGATCAACTATATTGACAAATGCACCATCGAGCTTACTTGTCACTTCTTCTATTTTGGTCAACTTTGATTGAACCTTGATTGAAATACCATCACTGGTGATGTCCCTTATAACATTCGGATAAATAAAATAAGATACGGCTATGGCTACCAGGGAAGTAATTCCATAGTTGACCACATTCATCCAATTCCTTTTAATAATCCCGTGCCATACAAGAAGTAAAAGTCCGACCATTCCTAACACCAGATAGGAGAAGTAATGGGTAAGAAGCATGGAGGTTACAAGCAACGCAGTTAGAAAATAATCCTTCAATCCGAGATGTATCTTCATGTGCTGTTTCACCAGAACTAATGTTAAAATCAGTGTCAATAGTTCAAGCAGAACATATGATTTCACTAATATGACCGTAGTTATTGTGGACAAACAAAGACAGTAAATCATAAGAGAGATTAGCTCAAGCTTAGGATCACTAAATAGCCAATGCGATAGCTTCATAAAAATAAAAGCAGCACAAATCCACAATGCGAAGTTGAGGAGATACCCTATCTCCATTATGGAGAGTCCGAAGCTCGTCAATGGGGTTAAAGTATGATAAATATAATAGTAGAGGGGAGGGTGATTACTTGCTTCTAGCTGTTCCTTTAGGCTCGAATAATTAATGCCGTCCGGTGGTTTCAAATTCCCATTAAGATGTTTGGCTGATGTCCAATTACCAATACTACTACTCAATTCTTCATTAATTCTGACAAAGTTGAGTGAGACTTTAGAATGAGTATATATAGAATCAATATGTGGCTGGGTAAGTTCGGAAGTGCAATAAACTCTGATACATAGTCCAATAAGGATTATGACGAATGGAGTAAAAGACTTCCTTTCAAAACCGAAGTAGTTGTTCATTTTAGTGTTGAGGTTGGGCATTTTTCGAGATTGTCAGCAACCCAACAAAAGTCAACAAACCATTCACCAGCAGTATCGTGAAGCCAAACTTGTGCCCCCAAAACCATGCTTCGGAATTTTGATTGAGAATAAAGGAAAGAACAGGTGCAACCAAACAAACGACCGGCACCCATTTATCCTTCAAGTCCAACTTTGTCAGGATGCCGAAAGAGAACAGCCCAAGCAGTGGCCCGTAGGTGTAGCCAGCCGCTATGAAGATATTTGTGATCACGCTTCGGTCATTGATGCCGTTGAATACCAATATCACGATAAAGAGCAGCACCGAAAACCCGAAGTGCACAGCCATTCTCAGTTTTCTGTTTTTCTGATAATTCTCAGATTTGAAACCAAGAAAGTCTACACAAAAGCTAGTAGTAAGTGCTGTTAGCGCAGAGTCAGCACTGGAGTAGGCAGCCGCCGTTATTCCGAGCAAGAACACCACTCCGCCCATGACGGAAAAATGTTCTGTCGCCAGCATTGGGAACAAGCCGTCTGTTCGGTCGGGAAGTACAATGCCGCCAACCTCCGCATATTGATACAGCAGCACCCCAAGGGTAAGGAAAAGAATGTTGGCGAAAATCAGAATCACAGAGAACCAAAACATATTTTTCTGAGCTTCCCCGATCGTTTTGCAGGTCAGGTTTTTTTGCATCATGTCCTGATCCAACCCGGTCATCACTATGGCAATAAATGCCCCCGATAGAAACTGCTTGAAGAAATTATTTCCACTCTGCCAGTCCCAGTCAAATATGGTGCTTCGAGTGTCACTCGTTACACTACTGATCAATTCGCCCCAGCCCCAGTTGAGCTCGTCTTTGATAAACCAGATACTAATCACCACTGCTGCCAGCATAAAGGTAGTTTGTAGCGTGTCGGTAAACACGATCGTTTTGATGCCACCCTTGACGGTGTACAGCCAGATTAAAATAATGGTGGTAAGGACTGCCACCCAAAAGGGTAAACCGAAGGAATCGAAAAAGGTGATTTGTAGCACTCCAGCGACAAGGAAAAGCCTAAATGATGCACCGACCACCCGACTCACCAAGAAGAAAAACGCACCGGATTTGTAAGACCAAAATCCGAATCGCTGCTCCAGATAGGTATAAATCGATACCAAATTCAAGCGATAGTAAAGCGGCATGAGCACAGCCCCAATCACTAAATAGCCGAGCAAATACCCCAATACGACCTGGAAATAATGAAAATTGGAATTGGCCACTTCACCCGGTACCGATATGAAAGTCACCCCGGAGAGAGACGCTCCTATCATCCCAAAAGCCACCAAATACCAGGGCGACTGACGATGGGCGGTATAGAAATCGTCTGGCGAGGATTTGCGTGATGTTACCCACGAAATGCCTATCAAAAGGGCGAAATATCCGAGAATTATGCTGCCAACAAGGGTAGGACTCATACTTGATTTTTGAAGGTGTCAAAGTAACTGTATTTTTGCATTATGGAATTGACAACAATGGATTGGTCAACAGAAGTAGAAGTAGTAGAGGAGGTCATTTCCGACACGGAGGAGGCGCGCGACCTCATTGTCTACAACGATGATTTCAACACCTTCGAGCATGTGATAGAAACGCTCATTCGAGTATGCAAGCACGACGTGGTGCAAGCCGAGCAGTGTACCCACCTCATTCATTTTAAAGGAAAGTGCGCTGTGAAGAAAGGCAGCTACACCGAGCTAAAGCCAATGCGTGAGGGCATCACCGAGGCGGGTATTAAAGCCACAATTGAATAAATGGAATACCCTTCCAAGTTGATTGAGCGGGCAGTGGAAGAAATTTCCCGTCTTCCGGGGATCGGAAAAAAAACTGCACTGAGACTGGCGCTACATCTGCTAAAGCAGCCTGAGGAGGAAACGGCGAATTTGTCTTTCGCCTTGCAGGAGCTGAGAAACAAAATTCAATACTGCAAAAAGTGCCACATGATCTCAGACGGTGAGATCTGCAGCACGTGTAATAGCGCCTATCGAGACCCCTCGATGATCTGCGTGGTGGAGGACAGCCCAGATGTACTTGCCATTCTGAATACGGCTCAGTACAGCGGGCATTTCCATGTGCTGGGAGGACGGATTTCGCCAATGGACGGCATTGGGCCGGATCAGATAAATATCGAAACGCTCATCCGCAGGGTTAAAGCTGGAGGAATAGCAGAAATAGTCCTTGCTTTGAGTGCCACGATGGAGGGGGACACTACTTCCTATTACATTACCAAAATGCTCAAGGATGAAGGAGTGAAGGTGACTACCATTACACGCGGAATTCCGGTCGGAAGCGAAATTGAATATGCCGATGAGGTAACCCTCGGTCGCAGTATTTTGACCAGAACAGAAGTCAAGGATTAATCCAAAGAGTAATACCAAACTAATCTATTTGAAAAGCGTAATGGAGTAAATTTGATTTGACAGTAAACAAAAAACAATGAAAAAACTACTTACAATTTCGGCATTGGGATTATGTATGATTCTTGCAAATGATGCCAATTCACAGCTTCTGGATACCAAACTTCAGGTGACCGTAAGGAATGACCTTGGTAACATTGTTGAAGGAGCAACGGTGACGCTATACAAGACCATGACCGAATACGAAAAAGAAGAGAATGCGGTGCAATCCGGAACAACGGACAAGAAGGGCAGGGTGAAATTCACTAAACTCGCCTCCAAGGCCTATTTCATGCATGTAGAAAAGGGTGATTTGACCAACATCGGACGTGGCGTACAAACCTCGAAATTGATCTCTAAGAAGAAGAACATACTCAACGTCATTATCGAATAACATGCGAAAAGTTCTCATTTGCACGGTGTGCATTATTCTGGTTGCTGATAATTTCTTAGAAAAGCCTACCGAAGGTTTTGAGTCAGTAAGGCCAGAATACTCCATTTCAACAAACGAGAACCCCAACGCACGACATGAATTTGAGCTACGTCAGGTCATCAACCCCAAGACTCGTCAGCTCCCAAAAGAGATTCGCAAGAAAGAACTCAGATTCAGCCAGTCCCATTTGACTAGAGGCGAGTTTGCTTCCTTAAGGGGGGATGATATAAATGAGGAATCTTGGGAATCCTTGGGGCCATTTAATGTTGGCGGCCGCACGCGAGCAGTTGCCATAGATGTTACCGACCCTACGGAAAACACAATTTTGGCGGGAGGTGTTTCCGGGGGTGTATGGAAAACGACCGACGGAGGAGCGACTTGGAGAAGAACCTCCGATCCCGAACTTAGGAATAGTGTGACCGCCATTGTACAAGACACGCGTGCCGGTAAGGAGAACATTTGGTACTACGGAACGGGTGAATTGCTCGGTAACTCCGCAAGAGGAGGTGCGGCTCCTTATCGGGGCGATGGTATTTTCAAATCCATAGACGGAGGCGAAAGCTGGTTTCAATTAGAGTCTACACAGGATTCAGATCCTTCAGTTTTTGGAAGTCAATTTCAGTACACTTGGAGATTGGTCATTGATCACACCGATCAAGAAAATGACGTATTGCTCGCAGCTACTTACGGTGCAATTTTAAAGTCAATTGACGGTGGAAACTCATGGGTGACAGAATTGGGAGTTACGCTCAACAACTTACCTGATGGTACCGATCTCAACGAGTCCAATGCGCCATTTTACACAGATATAATTCAAACAGAGGCGGGCTATTTCTATGCTTTTTTGAGTGATCAGACCTCTATCAATCAGCCGTTCATAGGGTCAGGGGTATTTTTCTCCACTGACGCAGATACATGGCATAGTATATCCGGGCCGACAGGAGTATTTCAAACGGAGAGGGGAGTATTGGATGCGCTGGGGAATGATCTCTATTTTTTCTTCAACACTCAGGAAGTTGTCACTGAAAATGGTGAGCAAACTTCAGTAGATAGCCCACAACTATTCAAGTCTCGGTTGACAAATGTTGATGAGTTTGGAATCCCGACTGGGAGTTGGACTGAATTAACCGACAACCTCCCGGAATTCGAAGAGCTGGGTGAGTTCAATGTGCAGGGAGGGTACAATATGATGGTGAAAATAATGCCTACAAATCCCAATGTTGTCCTGCTGGGTGCTACCAACCTCTACCGCTCCACAAATGGCTTTAGCTCAGGCAATAACACCGAATGGGTAGGAGGATATAACCCAGATGAAGAAGGAGGTAATTTGTATCCCAATCATCATCCCGATCAACACGATATTATTTTTTTTGAGGGAAATGCCAATAAAGTCCTTTCTGCTAACGATGGAGGCCTGCAAATTTCTAACAACATTCTGGCGAGTGATGTGCAATGGATTTCTTTGAATAGAGGCTTTATTACCAGCCAGTTCTACACCATCGATATTCCCAAGTCGAACGATTCAAACATTGTAACAGGAGGGTTACAGGACAATGGAACACATCTCACACAGAGCACAGGCTCAGATGCCACATGGAATTTGATTCTGGGTGGTGATGGCTCGTTCTCTGCAAGCGTTCCCTTCAATCTGCATTGGTACTTCTCTTTTCAGAATAGCCAGATATACCGAATCACCTTTGGCGAGGAATCGTCCACTTTCGCCCGAGTGGATCCTACGGGGGGCGCTCAAGGATCTGATTATTTGTTCATCAATCCGTATGTGCTCGACCCCATCAATGCCAACATCATGTACCTGGCTGGCGGCAATGCCATTTGGAAAAACAAGAATCTGTCTCAGATCAAAGATGGGTCACAGGAAACGACAAGTTTGAATTGGGAGATAATTGAAGAGTCCTTAATCCCTCAACCAGAGGAGCAAGGAGTCAGGAGACTTATTACTGCTTTGGAAGTAAGTCGTAACTCTGAGTATCTCTATTTTGGCACATCGGATAATCTTATTTACCGATTGAACGATCCATCTAAGAGAAACCCTTCTGAGGTTATTGATTTGAGCAGTGAGGATTTACCGGGAG
Organism: uncultured Roseivirgaceae bacterium; assembly: GCA_964406435.1. Classification (GTDB taxonomy): domain Bacteria; phylum Bacteroidota; class Bacteroidia; order Cytophagales; family Cyclobacteriaceae; genus JAAEPI01. The sequence continues at coordinate 26,831 of CAYORY010000001.1, forward strand.
GTTACGTTTCTTGTATCGCATCTAACCCGGAGAATGACGATGAAGTCATCACGGTTTTTTCCAACTATGGAATCCCTTCTCTTTTCCATTCGACAAACGCAGGTTCTTCATGGACAAGCATAGGCGGCAATCTAGAAGAATTTGCAGACGGTACCGGAAATGGCCCAAGTATCAGATGGGCAGAAATAGTACCTCTCGTGAATGGAACGCGCTATTTCGTGGGGACAAGTGTCGGCCTTTATAGCACAGACGAACTAGACGGTGATGCCACTGTTTGGGTGAAAGAAAGCCCAGAAGCCATTGGCAAGAGCGTAATCCGCATGATGGACTACCGTCCTTTGGATGGACGTTTGGTGGTAGCGACACATGGCAATGGCGTTTTTACGACCAATGTTCAAGGCTTCAAGCAATTGTCCCCGATTTCGCCCAATGCCCCTGAAAAGCTGAACGTGACCAATGCTTTTCCTAACCCATTTTCTGAATCGATTGAAATCGAAATCGAAATTCCGGAGACAAACTATGTAAGGATCGACATCTACGATACCGGAGGGAATTTTGTGAAAAACCTGTTTTACAACGTCCAGTTTAGCGGCAATAATGTGGTATCGTGGGACGGCTCCAACCAAAAGGGGTACAAGGTGCCACCAGGAATGTACTTCTATCGGCTGTACTACGGCGGTAAAGTGGAATCGGGGCGAGTGGTCTATACGCCTTAACTACTTTATGGTCACAAGCAGGAGGGCATAAGCAAGCACCATCACCCAGAATTCATCCACCACGTCCACGAAGGGCAAGAACCCAAAGTACATGGCTACAATGACTAGTGCGAGCAGAACGGAAATCAGGCGAAGCGTACTTCTTAATTTATCGGACATAATAATCGGCTGGTTGGTTCGCAGGTAAAATTAGAAAAAGCAGTCAAATTTGCCGCATGGCAGAAATAGGTCAGGACATCAAAAAGGCTGTGGAGATTCTCCGCCGGGGAGACCTGATCGGTATGCCCACAGAAACGGTGTATGGTCTGGCTGGAAACGCCCTTGATGAAAAGGCTGTATTGGAAATTTTCAAAGTCAAGAACCGTCCGAGGTTTGACCCACTTATACTCCACACAGATACTCTTGAAAAGATCCAACAGTGGATACAAGAAATGCCTGAACAGGCCAGCCGACTTGCCGAGGTATTCTGGCCCGGCCCTATGACCTTGCTGCTGGACAAGAAAACCTTAATTCCTGACCTAGTCACCTCCGGGTTGCCACGAGTGGCTGTTCGGATTCCTGCTTTGGGTATGGCGAGAGAGTTACTCTCCAAGCTAGACTTTCCGCTTGCTGCACCCAGCGCGAATCCGTTTGGATTTGTTTCTCCTACTTCCGCTCAGCATGTTCAGGATCAGCTTGGACCTCAAATTCCCTATATTCTAGACGGAGGAACTTGTAAGGTCGGCCTGGAGTCAACTGTCATCGGATTCGAGGGGAATGACGTGATTATTCACCGATTAGGCGGACTGCAAGTGGAGCAAATAGAGGAGGTCATAGGCGAAAAGGTAAAGGTTCAGCTAAACCAAAGCTCCAATCCGTCAGCGCCGGGGATGCTCAAGTCCCATTATTCACCGGGGAAACCTGTAATTATTGGGGATATTCATGAGGAGCTTTCAAAAAATGAAAACGCTGGTGTGATTTCGTTCAATCAGGACTTTGGGATCAAGCACCAGGTCATTCTTTCCCCGGATGGGGACTTGTCTGAGGCAGCTGCCGGATTGTTTGCGGCACTTAGAAAAATGAAGGAATCGGAAGTATCATTGATTTTGACTCAAAAATTTCCCGATATAGGACTAGGCCGTGCAATAAATGATCGATTGCAACGAGCTGCCGCCAAATGATTTGCTTTTATCCACGGATCGCTTTTGATTCGCTTAAAATTTAAAAACTCCCATGAAGACTATTGACGATTTTTCCTTTGCCGACAAGAAAGCCCTCATCCGCGTTGACTTCAACGTGCCTCTCAACGAGAACTTTGAAGTGACTGATCAAACGAGATTGAAAGCCGCAGTTCCAACTATTCTTAAAATCTTGGCTGATGGAGGAAATCCAATCTTAATGAGCCATTTGGGCCGACCAAAAGGCGGTCCTGAGGATCGATATTCATTGAGACACGTCATTCCTGCGTTGAGCGATTTGCTGGCAACCAATGTGAAATTTGCCAATGACTGTGTGGGCGATGTGGCGGTGGAGATGGCTGCCGGATTAGAAGAAGGAGATGTGTTGCTTTTGGAGAATGTTCGATTCTATAGTGAAGAGGAAAAAGGGGACGAAGGATTTGCTAAAAAGCTTGCCAGGCTTGGAGACATCTACGTGAATGACGCATTCGGAACGGCGCACCGTGCACACGCTTCCACGACTATCGTAGCAAAGCATTTCACTGACAAATGCTGCGGCTATGTGATGAGAAATGAGCTTGAGAATGCAAAGAAAGTGCTCGGTGGAGCTGGCTGCCGGATTAGAAGAAGGAGATGTGTTGCTTTTGGAGAATGTTCGATTCTATAGTGAAGAGGAAAAAGGGGACGAAGGATTTGCTAAAAAGCTTGCCAGGCTTGGAGACATCTACGTGAATGACGCATTCGGAACGGCGCACCGTGCACACGCTTCCACGACTATCGTAGCAAAGCATTTCACTGACAAATGCTGCGGCTATGTGATGAGAAATGAGCTTGAGAATGCAAAGAAAGTGCTCGGTGGAGCAGAGAAGCCTTTCACGGCAATAATGGGTGGTGCTAAGATTTCTGACAAGATTTTGATCATCGAGAAGTTGCTCGATAACGTGGACAACCTGATCATTGGAGGAGGAATGTCCTACACGTTTTCTAAGGCCAAAGGAGGCCAAATCGGCGATTCCCTTTTGGAAGCGGACAAGATGGAATTGACCAAAGAAATTGAGAAGAAAGCGGCTGAAAAAGGCGTGAAATTGTTCTTGCCTGTGGACACTGTAATTGCTGATGATTTCAACAAAGACGCTAAAACAGATACCGTAAAAGCAGGTGAAATTCCTGATAACTGGCAGGGTCTGGACATTGGTCCTGAGACGGTGAAACTTTTCGCTTCAGTGATCGAAGGTTCTAAAACTATTCTTTGGAATGGCCCGATGGGTGTATTCGAATTCCCTGCATTTGCCAAGGGAACGGATGCCATCGCTGAGTCCGTTGTGAAAGCAACCAAGGCAGGTGGATTCTCCCTTATCGGAGGAGGTGATTCCGCCTCTGCGATCAATAACCTCGGCTATGGCGATGACGTGAGCTACGTTTCCACCGGAGGAGGTGCTTTGCTTGAGTACATGGAGGGCAAGGTGCTGCCAGGAGTTGCGGCGCTAGACTAATCGACCATGGTGCGATCCTGCCTTTGGTTCGTCATCGCTCTCGTTTTTCTTGCTTCGTGCAAGGTGAGTTCGGTCGCTCCGACCACCACCAGTCGAAAGGAAATTTCCCTTTGGGCTACCTACTATTATGTGCCGACTTTGGCGCATGATGAAGAGGGCATGCCTCTATTGGATATGGAGGAGCAGGAGCTGCCTTTGCGACTACAAAAGCCCGATTGGTGCAATGCGGCCATTCAGGGTTCGGTGTATATTGTGAAGAATGATACGGTGTTTCTGGCGAGCTATGCAGGACGATCCAAATACAAACAATTCGATTGCAGGGAATGTGACCGCTATCTCAACTATCCAGGCTATGACCTGACGGGAAAGGTACGCTGGACCATCTCCAATGGAAAAGTGACTGGAAGTACTGGACTAAATTTAGTGCCACTAAAATCTCTTGCCGTAGACCCAAAAGTGATTCCTTACAAAAGCGTGGTTTTCATCCCTGCGGCAATCGGTACGACCTATTTTAATGAAGAAGGTGTACTTGTTCAGCATGATGGCTATTTCCTTGCTGCTGACACAGGTAGCCTGATCAAAGGTCAACACATAGATGTGTACTTAGGAACTGGAAAAACCAATCCGTTTGCGTTTGTGAAGTCAGACCAGAGTCAGCCTTTTCAGGCGTTTGTAGTTAAGGATGAAGTGGTGCGGGAGAGGCTGCTGGAGATGCATAGGTAGATTGCCGGACTTGTTCCGGCATCTCATAAAGATGAACGAAGATTCTTCACTTCGCTCAGAATGACGTGATGGAATAAATGATGAACTCCACTGCTCATTCGTCACTCTGAGCCTGCCTGCGGCAGGCAGGTGCAACGAAGAGTCTCGGATGTTTGCCTGAAGCTGATGGTAGCAAAGATTCCTACGGATTGTCCTACTTAGTCCAAAAACTTATTAATGAACCTATCAATTTGTTCATACGTCAAAAGTTTATTCAATGGTTCTGGGTACCATTCGGTGCATCCGTAGCAGGAATAGGTTACCAAAGTGCTTGTCTGCACTTTCTCCATTTTGTATTCAATTTCTTCACTTAATACGTTACCTCTAGCCTTTAACAATGATAATCCCAAATAGGCATATGCTTGACGAACTGGATTAATACTATTCAACCAGCTAACAAGCTCTTTTATATTGCTACCATTCACTAAATCTACCATTGCCTGCCCTTCTCTCGGAAGACTCCCTGCTGGACCACAAGCATACCCAAAAGTGCTTCGATAGGGGAGTCGAATTAAATGATCCTGAATAAAAAAAATGTCTTTTGATCCATCATGCCAAGTGGCATCTAAAATTTCATGCTCAAACCCATCGAAATCCTTATCAAAATCCCAACTATAACTCTCAGAGTAAATGACTTCATTGCCATTTGAAAGTATCAATAATCCAATCATTTCGGCCCTCTTTCTTCTCACAAGTCGATAATTGGTCTGTACGATTTCCGAATTCAGCAAATCCCAATGTTCTTTTTTGAATTTGTATTTCCCTTTGTAATTCTCAATTTCATCCAATGTTTTGGCTTGAAGAGCTTGCTGAATTGCAAGGTCAATTTCAGATTGGCCAGATGAAGGAAAAGTGAAAATCGCTAGAATCACGATTATACAGAGATGTTTCATATGAACAAGATATTAATTATCTCATTTATTCAATCCCTCATAAATCCTCAGCGCCACCCACGCATCGGTGGCGGCATAGATTTTTTGTGGTTCGGTGAGGGTTTCGTTTTCCCAGTTGGAGGTCTGCTGGGATTTGGAGAGGCGGCCATTCAGGAAATAGGCCGTAAGGTTGCGCAACCCGAAGTAGGGGATGTCTTGTTCTTTCGCCAGTCTGGCCAAATCCAGGAATCCGGCAGGAGTGAAGGGGTGCATCCGCTTCAGTTCCAACAGGTCGTCCCGCACTGCCACGCCAAGCTTAGTGATATGGCCATTGCCAAGGAGGTCTCTCAGCGCAGGATGAAAACCAATAGCCGGCAATTGAAAAATGAAGGCTGCTTCGTCAGTCGCCAGTTGAATAAGTGCAGGGTGGTTGTACTCTCCTTTTTTGAAGGTGGGTTTCTTCTCAGTGTCGAAACCAAGAACGGTGAACTTTTCCAAATAGGAGATGGCTTTCTCTAAGCTCTTCTCATCGTTTACCACATGAATGGGCCCTTCATATTGAATGAGCGGAAGCTCCCGAATGCTCTCCTTGGTTAGCTCTTTCAATCTTTCAGCTTTTTTATTTTGAAGCCTACATACGCCACCAACACAGTCATTATTGGGCTCACTAAATTGAAAATGCAGTAAGGCAGGTAGGTCAATGTAGCCACGCCTAAGACACTTGAATGATAAGCCCCGCAAGTGTTCCATGGCACAAGCACGGAGGTTACGGTTCCTGAATCTTCCAGCGTCCGACTCAGGTTCTCAGGCGCAAGACCTTTTTCTTTATAAATATCCGCAAACATTCTGCCTGGCACCACAATCGCCAAGTACTGATCAGATGCGGTGATATTGAAGAAAATGCAACTTCCTGTGGTGGCCGTGATTAGGGAGCCGGTAGAGTTTACCAAACTTATTATGGCTTGAGCGATTCTTTTCAGCATTCCTGACTTCTCCATCACGCCACCGAAAATCATCGCCGCTACGATCAACCAAACAGTTTTCAGCATGCCGTACATTCCTCCAGAGCTGAGCAGACCATTTTCATCCAAACTCGCAATTCCAATATCAAAATTGATTGAACCGAAGAGGGCTTGCATCATCCCCATGAAGGAAACGTAGAAACCAGAGGCATTTTCAATTCCGCCTAGGTTATTAAGAAGGATGCCGTCTCCACCTACCTGACGTCCCACTTCCATTACCAAATCAGGTTGAAAAATAAAGGCAAACAGAGCCGCAAGTAAAGTCCCGACGAGAAGAGCAGGAAGGGCGTCCACTTTTTTCACAATAAGAACGATGACCACCACGGGCACGATAAATAACCAGCCAGAAATGTTGAACCGACTATCAATTGCATCCAGAATCAAGGCCTTCTCTTCCAATGATCCGCTCGAGTTTCCTGTGAATCCTACGATCAGGAAGACGATCAAGGCGATGACAATAGAAGGGCCTGTCGTGATCGTCATGTATCGAATGTGAGTAAACAAATCCGTGCCGGCCATAGCTGGTGCAAGGTTGGTTGTGTCTGAGAGTGGAGACATTTTATCTCCAAAATAGGCGCCCGACAGAATCGCTCCTGCCACCCAGCCTACGGGAATTCCCAGAGTCGAACCAATTCCAATTAATGCGATTCCGACCGTCGCAGCGGTGGTCCATGAACTTCCCGTGGCAATGGATACAATCGAACAAATGACGCAAGCGGCGAATAGAAAAATACCCGGGCTCAGAATTTGTAAGCCATAGTAGATCATGGCAGGCACTACGCCACTCAGCATCCATGCACCGGCAAGTGAGCCAATAAGAAGCAAAATCAAAATTGATCCCATAGCTGAGCTGATCGTTTTCACGATTCCTGACTGAAGTTCTGACCATGAGAATCCTAAGCGAAAAGCTACGATTGAGGCTACAGCTCCTGATAAGATCAGTACGATTTGGTTGGAGCCATCCAAGGCATACGATCCAAACAATCCCACATTTAAAGAAAGAAGGAGGATCAGAAAGATGACAGGAATAAAAGCTTGAAAAAGCGTAGGGGTCTTGTGTGACGTCATAGGATTAATTCAGATCGTCGAAAATAAGCAAATTCAGGAGGACTGCCCATTGGATTTCTCCGAATGGGTCAGGCGATACCACATTTCGAGAAAGGCAAGAAAGAATGGGGTATGATAAAACCAAACGCGAAGCGCCCTTAATTTTTTGCCTCTTAACTTCTTTCTGATAAAGCTTTTTTTACTGAAATCCGACGCATGGGTTTCTGATGAATCTGGTTCGATTCCTTCCAGTTCTTTCTCCCACGACCTGTCCTTTTCGTATCCGAGTTTGATCAAGTCGTCTGATATGGAGCCATGATCCTGAATTTGTGCGAGTAGGCGGGGTTTGTGGTTTCGCCAGTTGCCAATGCTTTTGGTGTCAATCGGGCGCAAATCACCCAGGGCCAAGCGAGAATCTGAGGAAGGATTGGACACTCGATGATATTCACTGAACTTATGCTTTTGGGTAAGGAATGGAAGGTGAGTTGAAATCTTCTTCTGGATATTATCAGGCTGTGAGGTCAGGTCTTCGTATCGAATTTGCAAAAACCTAGGGTGAGTCCTTAGCGCATCCGCAAAGGGCATGAAATTATTCCAGTAATCCAGATTGCTGTAATACAATTCACTGTCTGAGCCATGTTTGCTCACTATCATGTCGCGAGGGTCACGGAGCATGTAGATCACATGCAGGTTTTTCATCATGTTCATGATCGGCTCTATCACGATGATGTCCTTGGGAGACTTAGTCAGGAAAATCTTTCCATTACGAGGTGGGCACTTACCAATGCGGTCTTCGTGATCCGTGTACAAATCAATGTCGAATGAACTAATCATCAATTCTGTAAGGAGCGTGGTGCCGGTTCGGGGGCCACAACCTACAATATGAATCCGCTGCATTAGTCTTCGTTGGGGTAGGGAATGAACACGAAGTTGGTGAATTCCTCGTCCACCACAAAGAGACAGCAAAACTCCTCAGGATCTTTGTAGGCTTCTTTGAAGACGTCAATGTTCTCGATCAACCCTCGCTGTTGAAACTCCTCGAGCATGGAGGCATAGTAGTGCCATTTATTCTCATCAAATCCCGGCTCATAGAGCAATTGGCCGATAGGGATTTGCACTTTTGAAACAGGAAAAATAGGATAGTCGGAGAACTTTCGCTTCCTGATCTGATAAGCCGCTTCCTTCAGATTGTCAGCGATCTTGACAAAGTCTGATGAAATGGTGCCGAGGTATTTGGGGTTGAGTTCAGGATCGTTGTGCATTAAATTGATTTTTTCAGGTCACGATAGAAATTCTCATGTGAACCAAAGGCAAGCAATGTGAGCGTGATGGTTTGATCTTCAAAATGATAAGCTAATAGGGTTAATTGATTTATCATTTTGAATTTATGAACAGATATACCCGCCAAGTCGCCAGTTTTTAATTCTCCAATTTTAGGATCATCGATGATGGTTTTTATAGCTTTATCCAATTCCGCTTTCTGGTTCTCATGCAGTTTCTTCACCGATTTTTTGAAGCTTCTGGTTTGGTTTATGATCATACCAAATCAGCCAAACTCATAAGGAGTCACCTCACCTTCAGCCAATTCGGCTTTGGCGAGTAGAATGTCTTTGATAAAGCTATAAGACAAATCGGGGTTCTCCTCCGCTATTTTGCCGATAGAAGCCCAATACTCTATTTGCTTTGGAGTTGATCTACTATAGACTTGACCGTACCTCCGAGCATCATTTATTATTTCATCTGAAAGACTAATAGTCGCCATAGCTAAAAGTGTTTATTTACGCTAAAATACAATAAAATAACGTTCAATAACTTATTTCGTTGTTTCTAGGGATTCGCTTTAAGCAAAATTACATTCTCCACATGTTGCGTGTGAGGGAACATATCCACGGGTTGGATTTGTTCCACCGTGAAAGCCTCAGAAAGCAGCTCTATATCCCGTGCCTGAGTAGCTGGATTGCAGCTCACATAGACAATTCTTTCGGGGCGGATACGAACCAATGTTTCTACTACATCCTCATGCATGCCCGCTCGCGGGGGGTCGGTGATGATTACGTCAGGTTGACCGTGCTTCTTCACAAAAGCATCATTGAGAACGTCCTTCATGTCTCCCGCAAAGAAGCTGGTGTTTGAGATGCCATTGATTGCTGAATTCACTTTGGCGTCTTCGATCGCTTCTGGGACATATTCTACCCCCACCACTTTTTTGGCTTTTCCTGCCACATAGTTGGCGATGGTGCCCGTGCCGGTGTAGAGGTCGTAGACAGTTTCCTCGCCTGTGAGTTGAGCCATCTCAGCGGCTACTTGATATAGCTGCTCGGCTTGTTTGGAGTTGGTTTGATAGAAGGATTTGGGCCCGATGCGGAAAGTCAAAGCGCCCATTTTCTCTTGGATGTAAGGGGTGCCGCTCACACAAACTACCTCCTGATCGAAGATTGTTTCGTTCTTCTTTTCGTTGATGATGTAGTTCAATGAAGTGATTTCAGGGAATTCAGTCTTGAGAAATTCCATGATGCCGTCTATCGCTTTTTGATCAGGCTCAAAGACCTGAAGCATGACCATTGTTTCACCTGTGGAAGTTGTACGGATGATCAGATTTCTCAGAAAACCATGTTGCTCGCGGATGTCGAAAAAAGTGAGATTGTTTTTTAGTGCATATTCCCTAACAGCATTTCGGATGGAGTTGGACGGTTCGGCTTGATGGTAACAGTTTTTAATGTCCAGCACTTTATCGAACATCCGAGGAATGTGGAACCCAAGCCCGTTTCTATTTAAGTCACCCTCCGAGCCAATTTCTTCTTTGGTCAACCATCGCTTGTTTGAAAAAGTGTACTCTAGTTTATTCCTGTAGAAGCGTGTTTCCTCCGAACCCAGAATTGGGTTGATTTTTGGGAGATTCAGACCACTGATCTTGGTCAGGTTTTCCTCTACGTGATCTTGCTTGAATTTGAGCTGACCTTCATACGAAAGGTGCTGCCACTTGCAGCCGCCACATGTCCCAAAATGCTCGCAGAAAGGTTCGCTCCTGTGCTCCGATGCTTTAACGAGGTTAGTGATTTTGCCTTCAAGGAATCGTCTTCGCTTGTAAGTGATTTCGACTTCCGCCACGTCACCAGGCACGCCTTCCTTTACAAAAACGACGATACCGTCATGCCTCCCTACACTTTTTCCATCAGCCGAAATTCCTGTGATTTCTAACGACGATATGATGTCTCCTTTATTCATGCGGCGCAAAGGTATTTTAAATCCTCTACGTCATGGCGTTATGAGATGCCGGAATAAATCCGGCAATCCATAAGGCATTTTATTTTGACCAAAGAGAGAGATAGTACTAAAATAAATAGGAAGATTTCTTCTTCTTCTTCTTCTTCTTCTTCGCCTGCCGCAGGCAGACATGACAAAAAGGAAGGACACGCTCAAGTCATTCCGTAGGAATCTTAGCCCGGAAATCAAACAGGATTTCTACGCTGCGAAATGACGTAAGTATGCAAGAACTTCTATTATGCGAGCCATCCTTTTGCTTTGCTGCTTTTGGCCAGCATGACCAACAAAAGTGCTATCAATGGAATCATGGCACTCATGGCGATTTCACCAGGGCCATACACCGTAGTATTTTCTGCAACACCTAGGTTGTAGATCATTTGAACAACAACTCCCAAAAAGGAAATGGCAAGAATAGGGAGCGCCAATACTTTTCGCAACAGCAAAAAGACAGAACCAAAAGTGCCACCCCAAACAGCAAATGCAAATGCTGCGGTAGCCCAAGCGGGCATGGCTTCATACATTGCCTGGTCTTCTACCGAGAGAGAGTCTCTCATCATCGCTTGCATCAGGTAAGCCATTGCGCCCATGATATTCCAGATCAAAGCCAGAATGCTTACTATCCAGAACCAAACAGGAGGTTTAATTTTTCCAGTCATAATTTTATAAGGTTAGTTTGAGTGAAAGTACCAAAATCGTGTGAGGAAAAGTAGCCAATCATCTCCTTTTTGGATGAACGGCTCTTAGGCCAATCGCCTCAGAAATTTCTGCGCTTTGACGATTTCAGCCTTCTTAATAGCGGGGAAATTGGCGATGCGGAAGGTGTCCACCTTCCATTGTCCATACCCTTTTCCAAACGTGATTCCGGATTCGGCGGCATTCTCAATTAGCGTTTGAGGGTCAGGGGTGTTTAAGGTCAATACAGTCTTTGACCTCAAAGATTCATCTTCCACGAGAAAATTGATGTGCTGAGATTCTCCAAGAAAAGTTTGCCACTGCTCGTATCTCCTGACCACTTTGGCATGAATATCTTCTATGGATTTCCCATCGCTCAGTGTACGGTTGAGAAGATAAATGCCGAGCACGTTGGGCGTGTAAGGTGACTGGTTTTTATTCCAGTTGTCCAATACAAACGGAAGGCTGTTGTAGCGCTTGTTGTCTCCTATTTCCTGTGCGCGTTCGACAGCCTTTGGAGACAATATCATTAGGCCCAATCCAGCGGGCAACCCAAAACACTTCTGCACGGAAGCGTACCACACATCTGCCAATTTGAAATCAAGAAATATACCCGCCATGGAGGAGGTGGCATCTGCGCAGATCAATTGGTCGGTTTTGTTTCGCAAGTTTCGGAGCGTTTCCATGGAAACCTGTGTCCCGTTGGATGTTTCGTTTTGGGTCACACAGATCACATCCGCCTTCTGGTTGACTTTGCCTGTTGGCAATTCTTCTTCTATGCCGAATCTGGTTTCAGAAGTCTCTGAAAGACGCCCCGCTCTGGCGCCCCACTTTTCACCAAAAGCACCATTATAGAAATGATGCGAGTGCTTTTTGGTCAATGACTGAGCGATTATTTCCCAGCATTCTGTGGCCGAAGAGGTGA
>CAYORY010000002.1:0-38087 GCA_964406435.1 uncultured Roseivirgaceae bacterium
ATCTGATTCCAAACATTGAGGCCTGTTGGGATGAAATTGCGTACTTCCAAGTGGGTGACAACCCCGGAAGGAATGAACCGGGGACTGGTGAGATCAACTACAGAAACATTTTCAAATACATCCGTTCGAAGGGATTTGATGGAATTCTGGGCATGGAGCATGGAAACTCCCTTAAGGGTAAGGAGGGTGAGCTTGCGGTCATTGATGCCTACAAAAAGGCAGATTCCTAATTCTTCTTTTTCTTCTTGAAGAGATCCTTGACGGCATCTTTTGCCTTTTCCTCTAGTTTCTCTTTGGTTTCCGTCTTCACCGAATCAATCGCTTTGGTGGCTTCCTTCTTCAGAGAATCAGTAACCACCTTCGCCTCCTGTTTCACAGCCTCCATTTTTTCATCTGCCACTCCTTTTGCGCTAGATTCGGTGCTGCCTTCCCCTTTGCTCATTTGGGTACCCAGTAATTTAATTTTAGGATCATTATAGGTTCCTCCTACACCAATATTCAAATCAATAAAGTCAGAAACCAACTTGCTGCCTCCGGTAATTTTGGCTAGCGCCTGATTCACCACCTGGCCAGCTTTGCCCGAAGGAACCTTCATTCCCATCACGTAATCGATACTACCATCAAGACCTGTACTACCAGAAATGATCGTTTCGTTTCCTCCTAAGGTGAGTTTGAATGGCTCTACTGAAATCCGCCCGTCGGCAATGCTCACTGACAAGGTTATATCCTGCAACTTGGTCTGGTTTTCAGAAGTTCCTCCTCCTGATTTAAGGTTGGCTACTTTCCTGATGCCATCCAGGACCTTGGTGTTTTCCACAGCTGCCTCGGCTATCTCTACCAAACCCGACCCTGCTAGTGAATTCATTAATGGCATCATGTCTGCGCCTAACATGCCGCTTGCCTTGAAATTCGTAGAGAAATTTCCAGTGGTCTTCTCCGCCACAGGCACGAGTTTTTGTATCGGAGTGAATGCTTTGAATGCCTCTGGAATGGATAATTCTGCAATTTCAAAATCAAAATTGAAGGTTGGGTTTTGGGGTGTACTTGCATACTCTCCTGTCATCACAAATTCTCCATTTAGGAGGCTAAAGCCAGATCGGTTCAAAATGACAGAGCCATTCCTCACTATTACTTCACCTTTGAAATCCTTCAAACTTAGGTCGGTGTATTTAATACTACCAATGGATGACTGAAATGTGAAATCAATATTCTGAGGAATTCTCACCACTTCCAGCGCCGTGGTATCCTCGACTTCTTCTTCCTCAACCTCTGCCTCCTCCGTCATCCACTCATCGGCATCAATGAAACTAGAGGCTAGGTTTAGGTTTCCGAGAAGTGTTCCTTCTTTGCCTAAAGCAAAAGCCAAATAATTGGTGAGCTTACCCTGCAGCGAGAAGTCTGATCTGCCAGCCGTAGCTTCAAACCTTTTGAGTTCAATTTTGGATGGGTCAAACGTCGCATCAACTGTGGCAAGTCCAAAGCCTTGGGGAAGATCTGGGCTCAGAAAGTAAAAGTCCTGAGCCTGTAGGTTCCCCGTGGTGGGTAGCATATCCCATCGCTCCGCCTCCACATCCGACATTTTCCCCTTCGTCAAAAGCACGGCGCTCATCTTACCTCTAAGCTCAGTGTTTTCAAGAGGGAGTAGTTTTGCCATTTGTTCCAAATCCATCTTGGCCCTGAAATCTACATCCCATTCGTAATCTTCCAAATTTTCAAAGGCCAATTTCAGGGTGGTTTTCTGACCTGCCATTTCTCCCGAGAAGTCTAGATCAATGCTAGTTTCTGTCAAATCCGCAGAGGGATAATCAAAGGTGAGTGCAGTCTCGATTTTTTCCAAAGGAGCAGGGGTGTCCGGGGTGCTGATTTTACCATCACTAATGGTCAAAGAGGCCTTCACTTGAGGCATGGAGGTCTCATTGTATACTCCCTTCACTATTCCATCAAAGCCAATTTTGCCACTCGCGTCGATTCCCTCCAAATATTCGTCATATGCCCCGGGTATCAGGGACAGCACACTTTTCATTTGGATATCCATGCCCGAATACTGGATATCCATGGCGATATCGTCCACAGGCATGGAGATGAAACCATTGAAACTGACGGGGAAGTCGTTTACTGAAACTCGATTTTCCAGGAAATCGAAACGCATATTGGCCAAGTCCATGTTCATCGTTACTTGTGCAGAAACCGATTTGTTGGTCAGGTATTCTGTACCCTCATATCCCAGTGAAAGGGACTCAATGGAGGTTTCGGTCACCATCTTAAACACATCCATGGAAAAATCACCTGACCCAATGTGGGTAAGTCCAGTGATGGCAGTGTAGAAGTCCATGGATTGATCGAAATATACGATCTCTGCATTGTTGATCTCCCATCGATCAACTTTGATCGCCAACTCCTCTGACTCAGTGCTTTCTGGTTCGTCGATTGTCTCCAACTCCTCGGAGGGAACGGCTATGTCGTAGTTCGCAGAACCGTCCTTAAGAACAAGTATTAGAACTTTAGGATCATCCAACCGGATTTTATTGATGGTTATTTCACCAAAAAGTGACGCCAGATCGACGGTCAATTCGAAATTCTTGACAGCTGCCAGCGTATCTGCCTCGAAGACGCCCTTTCCTTTGATTCCAAACTCACGCATCTGTACAGACAAATTGGGAAAGCTTCGGAATAAGGACAAGCCAAAACTATCGACATCATAAAAGACGTTGGCATTGAGGTTTTTGTCCAATTCCTGATCAATAGCCCTTTGGATATCATCCTTAAAAAGAATTGGAATCAGGATAGCGGCTAAAACCACGAGCCCAATAAGTCCGCTAATTAAGTAAAGGGTAATCTTAAATGCCTTTTTCATTTGGTGAGGGTAATAAAAATGTCATCGACTAGTTGTAGCCGTATTTCGTTTTCGCCTTGCTCGAGCACTTTGTATTGTATGCCCGGCTCTCCTGGTTCGTTCTGAAGTTCCAGTGTATCTGATCGTAAGACCCAGATTAGGGTGTGCTCCAGTGTGTCTACATTGAAGATGCATCCCTCATACCCATATGCCGCGATGGTGGCCTGCTCTCCGTCAAAGGTGAATTTGCCATTCATTTCAAATGACATTTGGGCTGCCAGTTCGCCATATCCGGCAGGATCGGTTTTCCATTTGGCTTGCCATTCTCCCTGCCACGCCTCCATTGTAGAGTCTGCTGTTTGGCAAGCAAATGCGAACATTAGGAATAGGAAAGGAATTCGTTTCATCACCAATAATTTTTAATCGAACGATATAAAGTTACCTGTTCCAACAAAAAAGCAGCCCGTAGGCTGCTTCAATTTTTTGTGATTGGCTGTGCTTATTCTACAATCTTGAATTCGACTCGTCTGTTTTTCTGTCGATTTTCAGGCGTTGTATTAGGCACGGATGGTTCGGTTTCGCCCTTTCCTTCTGACGAAATCCTGTCTTTACCTATGCCATTCGATACGAGGTAGTTGTACACTGCTCTGGCTCTTCTTTTTGACAGCCCAAGATTGTACTCATCGTCCCCTACAGAATCAGTGTGACCGCTGATACTGATTTTCTGAATCGTACCCTCCTTCAAGTATTTCAACACCCTGTCAAGTTCAGCATAAGATCCCGTCTTCAGCACGTCCTTGTCAAAATCAAAGAAGATATTGTTCAATACAATGACAACATCAGGCTCCACTCTTGAGAGTTTCAAATCGATTTCGAGGGTATCACTTACTGCCGCTTCGTTGAGGTCGATGTTTTCATCCTGCGATATGTAACCATCGGCACTTGGCACCAGGCCATACTTTGCTCCTGGTCTCACCACCAATGAGTATTCACCCTTAGAGTTAGAGAATGTCTCTCCAATGTCCACTCCATCGGGTAATCTCTCGATAGCCACATTCGCCCCGGGAATTACTTCACCAGATTTGGCATCAATTGTTCTACCAGCGATCAGAATAAATACTTCTTCTGATTCTGGAATTAAATGCTGCATTGATTCGTAAACCGGGCCTTCTTTTGCTATAAACAAGTCCTCTACCTTGAAAGTGAAAATGTCCATGTCCTCGCCTACATCACCTCTTGTGAAATAAGCGTACTGCCCATTTGAAGGAATGCTGAAATACTCATCGTCACCTTTTTTATTGATTCCTGCTCCAAGGTTTTCTGGGACCGACCATTTTTGCCAAGACTCATCAAGCCTCAACGCTACAAAAATATCTTTGCCTCCGTATCCGCTTAGTCCATTGGTAGAGAAGTACATCGTTTTGGCGTCTTCCGCCAAGAAAGGAGACTCCTCATCTCCGACTGTGTTAATGTCTCCTCCAAGGTTCAATGGCTCGGTCCATGTGCCATCAGGGCGCTGGTTTGTCACATACAAATCTCTCAGGCCGTAAGAATCATCTCTTTCCGCAGATAGGAGCATTCTTTTACCTCCAGGCACCATGAAAAAGTCCGCATTCTGAGAATAGTTATAGAAATTATCAATCTTGACAGACTCTGGCGCAGAGAATGTATCCCCTGTTCTGGTGGCGTAAGACACGCCTGTGAACATCCTGCCTTTCTTACCGTATTCATTTCCCAGCACTACCACCTCTTTTCCATCTACGACACTAATAGAACTTATGAAGTTCGGTCCGGCGGTATTCAATGGCTCTCCAACGTTTTTGGCTGGTAGCCACTCACCAGTGGCTTCATCCAATTCAGAAACCCAAATGTCTTCTTGATCATCTGCTCCACCAACATTATCGGGATGATATTGTCGACTAAAGTATAGTCTTTTTCCGTCTGGTGATAGAACGGGGCTGTGCTCTTGGTATGTAGAGTTTACATTCTTGCTGAGGCGATCTGTGGTGACCGTTTCGTCCACATTTCTGGCCAAATTGATCAATACATTAATTGGAATATTGGATGCTGAAATGCCAATAGCATCTATTGAATTGAAGCCCGGTACACTCTCCGCGTCCAGTACAATTCTGATCGCATGAATTTCATAAGTTGTTTCTTCAAAAAACAGATTTAGCAAACGACTCTCAATAGGTAATGCTCTGGGCACGAGCTGTGGAAACAAATCATATTCATTGTAGTCAGCATCATAGGCATATATGTGCTTAACAGCCCCGGGATTTTCGGACTCAGCGATGGCAACTTGCTTGGCTTTAATTGGTGATTCAAAAGAAACCATGATGAACTCTTCGCCATT
Source organism: uncultured Roseivirgaceae bacterium (assembly GCA_964406435.1). Classification (GTDB taxonomy): domain Bacteria; phylum Bacteroidota; class Bacteroidia; order Cytophagales; family Cyclobacteriaceae; genus JAAEPI01. The sequence goes on from CAYORY010000002.1 coordinate 5,190, forward strand.
TTGATTTTTTGGTCTCCAGGCATTCGGGTTGTCTCCGCCTCCCGGCAACACATTTGGTTTGTGAAGTACCTGGATTCCTGCGTACTCATAAGGCCCAAATTCGGATGAAAGATCAACTACACCAGAAGCCCAACTGACGGTTTCCTGAGCCAGTGAGACGTGAGCGATGAAGAGTCCAAGAAAAAGTGTGATTACCCTTTTCATTATTAAGTGTGTTTTATTTTTTAATGATACGAACCTCTACCCTTCTGTTCTTTGCCATGGCCTCCGCCGTTCTTTCCTGATAAAGTGGTTGGGTGCCTCCAAAAGCCTTGGTTCTGATTCGGTCTTTACTGACAGATCCTCGGGCGATATACTTTTTTACAGCTTCCACACGAGCCTGTGAGAGCGCCATGTTGGCTTGAGGGTTTCCGGCAAAGTCGGTATGACCCTCTAGTTGAATGATCATGTTCGCATTTTCCCGAAGCATGTCATGAATTTGGTCTAGCTCTGCATACGATTCTTGCTGAAGCACATCGCTTCCTCTTGCGAAGATCACATTGTCTAAGCGAATCAATTCATCTTCGGCGTTTGTCTCCAAAAAGAAGGTGATTTCCTGACCATCTTCACTCACTTTGATTTCCTGATTCAAAGGAATGAATGCGTCCTTGTTAATGGAAATATTGTAGGTCACATCCTTGACGATACTGAAACTGAACTCGCCAGACCCATTGGCGCTGACCAGTCCCATATCGTCATAGTATGGGAGTTTCTCATAAAGTACGCTGGTAGAAATAGCAGAAGAATCCTTTGCGCTTAGGACTTTTCCGGTGACGTTCACAAGAACATCATTTTGAGCTGAGGTTGAACCAATTGCTACACAAGCAACTGTGATCATAGTGAATAATGCCCGAGACATAACAATTCGGTTTTGTTGGTAGGCTAAATAACGGAAATTAATGGAATATTTAAAGCAAATGGGTTCGATACATTTATAATTCTACTTCGGCGTGTAGGGTCGGCTTTACTATTTCTATGGCATCTAATCGGGAAACCACTTCGTCCCTGCGCTTTGCAAACTCGTCAAATCCTGATGGATCCACGGGTTTGGCAGGTGGCAAATCCACTTTTAGAGCGTCTACTTGTACGCCGTTTTTCCAAAATCTAAAACAAAGGTGTGGGCCTGTGGCGAGTCCAGTGCTCCCCACGTATCCAATCGTTTCTCCTTGTGTGACCGCTTTGCCTGGTTTCATGCCTGTTGCTATTTTGGACATGTGTAGGTATTGGGTGCTGTAGGTGCTGTTGTGCCGTATTTTCACATAATTGCCATTTCCACCCTTGTATTGTGCTTCGGTCACTATGCCATCACCCACCGCTCTGATCGGTGTACCTGTAGGTGCAGCGTAATCCGTGCCCAAGTGCGCTTTGTACCTCTTAAGCACCGGGTGAAATCTCTTGGGCGAATACCTGGAGCTAATTCTGGAGTAATTCAGTGGCGCTTTCATAAAAGCCCGACGAACGCTATTGCCACATTCATCATAAAAATCCATCCCTCCGCACTCGTCGAAAAATATGGCGTAATGTTCTTTGCCGAAATGCTCGAAGTAGGCACCAAGTATTCTCCTAATGCCCACCTCTTTGCCATCTACCTGCTCTTGTTCGTAGATGACCTTGAATTTGTCGCCTTTTTGGATTCTGAAGAAATCAACCTGCCAAGCAAATACATCTACCAGTCGATGGACCAATTGTGCACTGCCTCCGTTACCTACTGCGGTGAGGTACACTGAGGATGTGATCTCGCCTGAAAATTCCTTGACCTTGACCTCTACTTCCCGCTCCTGGCGCTCAGCGTAGATAGAATCACCCAAATGATAGATGACAAATTCTCTATCGTTTGGCTCAAGGATAAATTGGGTGGCTATAGGGTTTTCTCCTTTGGTGTGGATGACCACAAAGGGATCCCCGGCCTTTATTTTTCTCACGTTGAACACGTCACGAGCCGCCTGCACCAATTCGTAGACCGTTCGGTAACCAACTCCATATTCCTCTAGAAGGATTGACAGGGTTTGGTTTGGCTTGACCTTTCCTAAGCTCACGGCAAGCGTGTCTACATTGATACCGTAGACCGTAATGGGGTTATCCTCATCGATACATACGTCTACTACTTCCTTCTCTTGCTCATTTTCCTTAATAATGTGTGTCTTCACAACCCACACACCTGCGACACCAAGTAGGAGCGTCAGTCCAACAAGTAGAATTGCTTTTTTCATAGGCAGTGGCAAAATTGGTCGGAAATATTCGTTTTCCAAGAGATTTGCAACTTACGAGGCACAATAGGCCTGGTAAAATTCTGCGATCGTTTCAATTCCCTTGAAATAATTGAATAAGCCGTAGCTCTCGTTTGGTGAGTGAATGGCGTCTTCGTTGAGCCCGAATCCAAGCAAAATAGGATCGGTCTTCAGCTCCTGCTGAAAAAGAGCGACTATCGGAATGCTGCCCCCATCTTTGGTAGGAATGGGCTTCTTGCCCCAGACCTTTTCGAACGCCGCACTTGCTGCACGATACCCTTTAGAGTCTGTAGGGATCTGTGCCGGCTCCCCTCCGTGGTGCGGAGTGACTTTTACTTTTACATAGTCGGGAGCAATGCTTTCGAGGTGGTTTACAATGAGCTCAGTCATCTTGTCGCTTTGCTGATTAGGAACCAACCGACATGAAAGCTTGGCGCTTGCTTTAGATGGCAGCACCGTCTTGGCTCCTTCTGCTATGTATCCGCCCCATATTCCATTGATGTCCAATGTGGGCCGAATACCGGTTCGCTCGATGGTGGAGTACCCCTCTTCGCCTTTAACCTCTTTAATATCCAATTCCTTTTTGTATTGCTCCAAATCAAATGGTGCTTTTGCGATTTCTTCACGAAGTTCTGGTGACAATTCAATTACGTCATCATAAAACCCCGGGATAGTGATTCTCCCCTTTTCATCATGAAGCGAGGCAATCATATTTGCCAGTACATTGATGGGATTAGCCACGCCTCCTCCATAAATACCCGAATGCAAGTCTCGGTTAGGTCCGGTAACTTCCACTTCTAAGTAGGAGAGACCTCTGAGACCAATGCAAATGGAAGGATGTTCGTTACTGATCATAGACGTATCCGAGATCAAAATCACATCACAAGCCAATTTTTCTAAGTTGCTTTTTACAAATGGCGCCAAGCTATCCGACCCCATTTCTTCCTCCCCTTCGATCATGAATTTGACATTGCAAGGCAGGGTATTGGTCCTGATCATCGCCTCGAAAGCTTTGACGTGCATGTACATTTGGCCTTTGTCATCCGCGGATCCTCGTGCATAAATTTTTCCATTTTTGATCACAGGCTCAAAAGGTGGTGAATCCCAAAGTTCCAGTGGGTCGGCCGGCTGCACATCGTAATGACCATAGACCAGCACCGTGGGCTTGTCGGGATCGATGATCTTCTCTGCATATACTATGGGGTGACAACCTGTGGGAATTACTTCGGCGGTATCCACGCCTGCTTCCAACAAGCTTTTCTTTACAAATTCGGCTGCATTTGCGACATCTTTTTTGTAGGCAGAATCTGTGCTCACCGAAGGTATTTTTAGCAGGTCGATTAGTTCATGGAGGAATCGATCCTTATTTGAGGAAATGTATTCTTGGGTACTCATTGGAAATGGTTAGGCTTTTTTTGGAAAAGGCAAATATAGAAGAACTCAGAAGCCGAACCCGTCATCATCGTCTTTCTCGATGGTTTCAAAATTCTCATCTTCGAGTGTAGCGTCTGATGGGAAGGACAGATTGTAGGGCGTGTCTACTCCGAAATAGTTTTTTCTGAAGGAATTGATAAAAGAAAGGGTCTCGTTCGTATCTCCAACCACGAAGACAAGCTCACCGGGCTTTTCCTTGCCAAGGTTTGACTTCTCCTTCACCAACGCGTTGAAGTCAGCATTTGAAGAATACATTAGGAGGTTTTGGTCTTCATAGGAAATATAATACCAAACCTCCGGTGATGCCTGAATGAACAGGTTCATGACATCCGCACCTGTCTTGTCTCTTCTAAGTTCCAAAAAGCCGTCGAGTTTCCCGTTGATATCATTTCTGCCAATGTGCGAGAGCCCTATTTTGGTGGTGTTGTGCCAAGCTTGGAATTCTGTATTCCACTTCATCTTTACTCCGGAAATGACCAACGACTTTTCAAGTTCCTTAGAGGCTGAGACCAAAGATTTGTATCCACTAAGCAGGTTTTCCCGGTATTTAATGGCTTCACGATCACCAATGATGTTGGCTAGTTTTAGTAGCAATTGGTCAGTGGCTTCATTGGCCGTGGCGGCACCCATCACTTCGACTGCTTTTACAATATCTGCTCCCATGTCATCGATGATGGCATCAATGACGGGAAAGTTCAGGGTCAAAAAGCAGTCGAGATCAAATTGGTTAGTGCGCTTATTCCCTGTACCTGAGACCGCCGCTTTGACTTCAATATCGAGATTGGTGGGGCTAAGAAAGCTGGCGGGCCCTTCGATAAAGACATTCATCGTGGAGTCATTGTACAGCATGGTAGAGCCCTGGTATGATCCCTGGCTTTTGGCCGGCGTTTCAATTTTATAATTCATCTTCTCCTGATCAAAAGACAATTCGCCTTGTGCAAGGAAAAAATCAAGGTCTGATGGGCTTTTCCTCTTTTCTATGAATGTGGTGTAGAGCTCTCCCTGGATGTTATTCTGAATACCGGCGATTCCTTGGGAGCCGTCTTCAAAAATCGCATTGGACAAGGGTATGTGAGGGTGTACTGAACTATCGGTTCGAGTATAAGGAATCCACAAGTCGGCATTCGGAATATTGTGGACATCCATCCTTACTGCTCCATCCAGTTCCAGCGCCTGCTTGTAGGCAAACATTTCTACACTGCCCTTGTAAAAAAATCCGGGGGCTATTTTAAGGTTTTGGTCCGCTGGTACCTCTCCTCCGGATACCGTCATGCGGCGAGTCTCCTTTTCAGAAATCCGTACGTCCTGTAGTTCGAAGGAGTCGAACCTAACATCGAACGTGTCGGATTCTACAATGACCTCATAAAAGGCCGACCCCTGAAACAGGTTCCTTGAGATCACAGTAATCTGACCATTTCGCAATCGGTGATAACCATTCAATGTGTCTATTACGATCTCTGCATTTTCAAACCGCTGAAGCCTCGAGTTTTCCAGTATGGTGGTCGTGTTCCCTTCAGGAATTATTCGCGAATCTGCCACAGTAATGAAAGGAATTCCTTCTACCCTGAGTTCATAGGTGTTAATATCATAAAAGGCTCGCTCTCCGCTAAAGGCTAGGGAGTCCAGGTCTTCACGCGTGGTGTAGAAATAAGAATCTTCAATGGGGACGGCTGGTGGTTTGACCATGATGATCACTGAATCCTCCAGATCCCACGTAGCTTCTGTGATGGAGGTTTTCATTTGGGCGTATGGAAACGAAAAGGCGGCCACTCCTCGAACTTCCGGCGTAATAGTGGCTGTATTATTTATCAAGTCAAATTCCAACCCAATGTCATTTCCTTCCATTGCAGGTTTATTGGGATCATCTGTGAGTATTTCAAAATCGGCATGACGCGCGGAGTACGTTTTTTCCTTAAAATTCAGTTCGTTGGACACGGACTTGGAACCTCGCGTGAGCATGGTGCCTCCTCCATACACACCATTTGTGGTGATATTGGCATATCCTTCGAGCTCTGCGGTAGCATTGTAAAACTTGAATGGCTCATTAACTGTACGCAGGTACATACTGTCCTTTCTTGGCAGCCAATACATGTCATATGCTCCCAGTATCGCTTCTGGATAGCTTGCTCCTTTGTAATCACCCGGTTTTATTCTTCCTCCCGATCCATCGGCTGAGACGGAATCAGGATAATAAATGAAATCATCAGAGAAAATCTGTGTGGTCAAAAAGTCAATCTGACCTCCACCTCGAATACCTGAATTATTCAACTTTATCTGCTCGTACGTTCGAGCCTCGGTTCCGTACAGGTTGTATCCTTCTGCCGGAATCTGATGGATGAAGCCAAGGGATTTATCAGGTTGGATAGTTAAGGTTTCTTCGAAATCGGGAAATATGCCACCCGATACGAATTTCCCTTCAAATTCGAAATTGGAGTCCTGCCTATCAATACTATCTACTTCGAAAGGCGGAGCAATAAAAAATACTGACCTGTCATAGGCTCCTCCGAGAATTTCCCGTCCATTGAAATAGAAAAGAGCATCGCTACTTGAAACAAAGTACGGATAGGCATCATTGTCTTCATGTCCGGCTTTGTGGTGCGGTTCCTCTATAAATAAGGTGCCCGACGTATCCACGATGTTGTTGCTTAGGGTTGTTTTCTGTGCAGGTTTATTTTGATCAATCGCTGTAGAATCCACAAGTGGGACATTCAGACGGATGGAGTCTATCTGCGGCATGTCGAAAAGAAACTCGTTGTAATTGAAATGGAAATCCTTTCCATTGTAAATAAAATCCCCCTCTGTGATAGTACCACTCATGGTAAAAGCCCGGTCTTTTAGAAAGATCACCTGTTGGCTACTGTCAGGCTCCACCTCCAGGCCATATCCTTCGACTACCGAAAATGACGTGATTCCATTCACAATTAGCTGCCCGCTATCAAGCCGAATAATGGCATTGGGCTGGTTGCTGATCTGAGATTTCACATACATGTGATCATAGTCTGCTTCTTTGGCCGCAGCATCAAAATAGTGGTACGCTTTGTCCAATATAGATACGACGTGTGTTTCCGGATTATATGCCACCAGACCATATTGCTCCAGGATTTTGATGTTGGCTCTGACGAGCGGCATGGACATGTCATATTCTTCTGCCAGCTCCAGATCATAGCATTCTTTGAGGTCTCCGTACTTTTTGGCGAATGCCACCACCATGACGAGCGGATGCATGGGGAAATTGGGGTTCATTTTCTGAAGTCGCTCCGGCGTGTAATATTGGTCTGATTCCATGGTCATTGGAATTTCCCTTTTGCCGTTGAGTACATCAAAGGTTATGGAGTCGCTTTCAAGATTCCACTTCACCAGATCCGCATTGATTTCCATACCAAAATAGGTGGATTTATAAGGAGTCACACTGTGACTCTTCGTTCGCAGCACGGTTAGTTCGTCTTTTGTTTCATCAAACCAAACAGCAACAGATGGATGGTAAATGGTGTCCGCACCGTGGATCAGCGTAAGTTCTCCTGCCTCTGTGGTGAGTAATGAATCTCCCAGCACAAACTCCTGAGCTTTCACGTACACCCTATTTGATTTGGCTGTGAGCTCCAGGGTTCCTTTTTCTCTGGAGGTGGCCTTGCCAAAAAATTTGCTTCCTCGAATTTCCAGACCTCCTGTGTATTTTGATCTTTCGGTCAAATCCACTGTGATGTCAGCATAATTCGAGCTGAAGACGGGATAATCACTTACGGCATTCGCCCCTCTTGCCTGACTCTTAAACTCAAACTTTCCTTCGATTGGCTCCTGCGAAAATTTATCGAAGCTCAGCTTGGCATTGGGTGTCCAGAAGTAATCGTGTGTAGTTTCAAAATGCCATTCGCCAAATTCCAATATTGCTCCATCCATTTTATCATGCACTTCAGGCCACTTTAGCTTCCCACCATTTCCGGCGAAAATTCGGTTGGATAGCAGATAGGTGCCGTCTACGCCCGATATCGTCATGGAGTCATAGTGCGTTTCAATGAACACATTGATTCCTTTTAGTTCAATGGCCGGACCATCCAATGGAGGAAAATAATATTGAGCCCGCATGTCTTCTACATGGTCGTGTTGAGGGGGTAGTTCTATTTTGGGTCTGTCCGGAATTGCCTTTTTTATGGCCTGCCTTGCCCAGGGATCATTCGCTGATTCGTTATCGGCCCAAGGGTCATAGCCAGCATTGTCGCCCCAAGCATCATTGGCCTCATTGGACGCCCAAGGATCATCGGCGGCACTATCGCCCCAGGGATCATCCGCCCAGGGATCATCGGCTGCTTGGTCAGCCCATGGGTCTCCGTCTATTTCTACTTCTCCATAGGGATCCTCGGCCCAGGGATCTACGTATTCGTCATTTTCGTCTGCTTTGTACGGGGCAAGTGCATCGCCAGCTACGATCGAATCTAGTTTTACAGTTTGTCCATCTGAGGTTTGATAGGCCAGTGGGTTTCCGTTGATCACTTTGAATTCGTAGGATCCCTCCAGCGCTTGACTTTTTATGTTTCTTGAAAAATTTAGATAGCGACGTGCCAGGAAATAGTTCAGCCCTTCGGCGTATTGAACGAACACCTTTTTTTGAGGGGAGCGAGCAACTTCCAAGGTGACGTTCAGCAAGTCGGTCATCTTGGCTGAGGAGAGATTCTCGGCTGAAATGGCGAATGCCATTGCTGCGAAATAATTAAAGTACGTCTCTTGCGTGTGACCCCTTCGATCCATCTCCGAAGCTATGGTCATGATCATTTCTTTCTGAGCTTCTGACCAATTAGAAGACCATGCCATCGCGAATTTTCCTGAAACTTGGTGCGCGGCTTCCGTACCGTTTGCTTCCAGAAGAGACCGAGCACTTGCCAGAAATCCTGCCGGCTCAGCCGGAAATCTCTGCGCACTCACCATCGCGGATGCGAGAACAAGGAGAAGGGAAAGCAGGAAATTTGGCCACTTCATGGAATAAAAGTACGAATAATGCTAAAGTTTACGACAAGCAATCATCGCCCAGTCTTCAAGGACATTGGATTCTATGAATTGAAATCCCGCCTTCTCTGCGGCCATTTTCAAATCGGGAACGTCTTTCCCAAAGAAGCCACTCATGATCAATTCTCCTGAGGCGTTCATTTTCGAATGATACATATTCATCAAATCAAGATGTACTCCTTTGGTGATGTTGGCCAGAATAATGTCAAAATCCCGATCCTCCACCTGGTGAAGTTCTTTCTGCTCCGCGACAATGTCGTCGCAGTGGTTCAACGCAAAATTCTCCCGACTATTTTCCACACACCAATCTTCTATATCTATTGCGAGAATTTGATCTGCTCCTTGCTTTCGAGCCATGATGGCCAAAACGCCTGTGCCACATCCTACGTCGAGCACTTTCTTGTCTTTATGATCGAGTGAGTATTGATGTTCCAACACAAGATGTGTGGTGGCGTGATGACCTGTGCCGAAAGACATCTGAGGTCGTATAATCAATTCGAGCGGGTAGCCTGTAGGCTGGTGAAAGGGCGCGCGAACGACGATTTTATCTTTGATGAAGATGGGGTCGTAGTTTTTTTCCCATTCCTCGTTCCAGTTCACTTTATCCACCTCTTTGATGTCAAAGGCGGTCACTCCATATTTTTCTAAAATCTCTTTGGCCTCCGTTTCATGCCAGTCAGAGGATTCGCAGAAGGCGGCCAGGCCATCGTCTGTTTCTTCAAATGTGGAGAATGGTAGCTGAGAAAGCTCGGCGAGCAGTATGTCTCGAAGGTCTTCCGAACATCGAATGTGCAAGCCAATCCAGTTCATTTAGAATGACTTGGCTATATCCGCAAAATCTCGAGACTTCAAACTTGCACCTCCGACAAGACCGCCATCCACATCCGGTTGGGCAAAGAGTTCCTTCGCATTGTCTGGCTTCACGCTTCCTCCATACAAGATGGAAATAGCATCGGCGACTTCCTGTCCATATTTCGATGCTAGTTTTTCGCGAATGGTTTTATGCATATCCTGTGCCTGCTGAGATGAGGCGGTGACCCCAGTACCAATGGCCCAAATCGGCTCATAGGCGATCACCACTTTCTTGAGATCTTCCGCAGACAGGTGAAACAGGCTAGCCTCTACCTGATCAGAAACAAACGCCTCATGCTTGTTGGTTTCACGTGTTTCGAGAGCTTCTCCACAGCAAAAAATTGGGGTCAGCTCTGCGGCCAGGGTTCTATTCACTTTCTCGGCAAGCATTGCATCGCTTTCGTTGAAATATTCTCTGCGCTCGCTGTGGCCAATGACGACATATTTCACCCCTACGCTTTTCAGCATGGTCACTGAGATTTCTCCTGTATACGCACCTGAATTTTCATTGGAGCAGTTTTGGGCACCAAGGCTTATGTTTTTTGAGGAGCCAATAAGATTCTTAACCGTGGTGAGGTGGGTGAAAGGAGGTATGAGCACTACCTCGGCCTCATTGTTTCGTTCGGAATTAACCATTTCGATCACTTCAGAAGCAAGGATTTTTCCTGCCTCCAGATCGTTATTCATTTTCCAGTTTCCTGCAGCAATTTGTTTTCTCATAGTCATTTGGAGCTTGCCGCAAAGATGCAACACAGATTATTCCTGAGCTTTCTTTTTCCAATATCTTATCAATCCTGCCACGCTCATCCAGGATGGATTCGCCGCTTCGTATTGCTTCAAGCCCAAATCATGTACTCCTCGGTCTTTCAGTTGCGACTGGGTGTAGGCCACAAATTGGGGTGTGATTTCCTCCGCGCTTTGGCCTTCTTCCCACTTAGGTTTTATCCAGAAAGCCCAGTCATTCAGCATATCTCGTAATGCTCCCATGTGTGTTTCAGGATCTGATCGCTCACCATAATGCGTTAAGACCAGTGCTTTGGGTTTTCTTGACAAAATCAATTCAATGGAAGCAATCCAGTCTTCGATATTAATATCCGGTGGGGGACAAGGTGGAACGACCGGCCCGGTTCCAATTTTTACACCGGCCACATCTCCCGTGAAAATTTTGTCTTCAATCTCCCATGCGATGTGATGCTTTGCATGGCCAGGGGTATGCAAAGCCGTAATTTCCACTCCTCCAATTTTCAATATCTCATTATGCTGCACGATTACGAGTTTGTCTTCTGGTATGGGGTTCATTGCTCCCCAGAGTGTGTCCATCTGATCGCCGTAGATCATGGTGGCTGATGCCACGAGCTTTGATGGATCCTGCATGTGATTTGCCCCAAAAGGATGAACGTATACCTTCGCCCCTTTCTCGGCTAGTGCCCAGGCAGCTCCGGCATGGTCGAAATGGATATGCGTCAGTAGTACGTGCCTAACTTCATCGAGGGATTTCCCTCTTCTTTTCAATTCGGATTCCAGCGATCTAAACGTACTATATGGCCCAGATTCAATCAAAATAAGGCCATCATTCGATTCGATCATAAAAGCGGCGATTGCTTCCGGATAGTCTAGAAAATGAAGGTCGAGGGTCTGGTACATATTTATTTTCTTTGGTCAAAATCTAAGGTAAACAAAATGGCCAATTCTAAATTTTTTCAGGATCATATGCCAGAAAATGTGTGCTTCGGATGTGGGCATAACCACGAGGGGCTTCAGATCAAAAGCTTTTGGGATGGAGATATATCTGTCTGTAAGTGGCAGTCTGAAGAAAAATACCACGGTTGGTCAGACTTGATGAATGGTGGAATAATGGCGACATTAATCGATTGTCATTGCATGGGCACTGCCATGGCGGACGCTTATCGACGCGAGAACCGAGATCTGGACACTGAGCCTGTTTACCGATATGCCACAGGAACTCTCTCTATAAAATATCTGAAGCCAACTCCTAATGACAATGTAGAGCTGCGGGCGAGGATCGTGGAAGTAAAAGGCCGGAAAACAGTCATGATTTGTGAGTTTTTATCTTCCACTGGCGAGGTTACAGCCATGGCGGATGTTGTGGGCATTCGTGTTTTTGATAGCTCAAACGACTCTGGTTCTAACCCCTTTAAATCTTAAGTATGCATCCTGAATTAATTACCATCGGCAATTTCACACTGCACACGTATGGCTTCATGATTATGATTGGGGCATTAATGGGTTACCTATTCATGGCACGAATGGCCAGGAAAGAGTTGAACATCGACCCGGACAAAATCCAGACGATTGCGATCTACGTGATTTTGGCTGCCTTTATCGGTGGAAAGCTCTTCTTCTATTTTGAAAAACCAAGCTTCTACTTTCATCCTCCTTCCAACATGTTGGTGAATTTCCGAACCGGGTTCGTTTTTTATGGATCACTTCTTTTAGGGCTCCCAATTGCCGTTTGGTATTTTCGAAAAGAAAAATGGCCCATTTGGCCTATGATGGATCTCTTGGCTATTTGTACTTTGATAATCCACGCCAGTGGTCGTCTCGGCTGTTTTTTCGCTGGATGCTGTTACGGAACACCAACTGACCTGCCTTGGGGCGTGACTTTTACGGATGAGCTATCACAGGCCCAGCCGCTTCACACGGCCCTACATCCAACTCAGCTTTATGAATCGTTATTCCTGATTGGCATTCTCACCTTTTTGCTCATGTTCAAAAGACACAAACGATTCGAAGGGCAGCTTTTCATGATTTATTTAATGCTGTACGCTGTTGGGCGTGGCGTGATCGAAATTTTTAGGGGAGATATCCGCCGAGGGTTTATCATCGAAGATGTGCTCTCACATTCGCAATTGATTTCTATAGGCATCATCGGATTTGCACTATGGATGTATCGACGACTCAGCAAAAAGGGTCTTCGGAAAACTTAGGAATCGAAATCTCCGCGTAGTTGACGGAATCTTTTTCTTGCTTCTGCAGTGTACATACTACCTGGGTATTTGGTCAGGAATTGCTGATAAAGATTCTGAGCTTCTGCGGGATCATTCAAATACTTTTCGGTCAATTCTGCCAGTTTGAATGCAGCGTCATCGGCTAGGATGTCATAGCCAAATTCTTTGGTGATTTTTTCGAGATAGTCTGCGGCAATCTGATAGTCACCAGCTTGCAGGTGAATTTTGTAAAGTTGCCAATACACTTCATCGATAATTGAATGCCTTGGGTACTTTTCCAACATGGACTGAAGTGCTCGCTTGGCCGCTCCAAACTGATTCTGGAAAATCATCAACTCGATTGAGGCATAGGATTGCATGATCGCATCGGTCGAATCCAAATACGTATTGTCCGTAATGAGAACAGTCAGGTCGATGGCGTCATTGGCGATTTCTCGTGTAGTAGCTCTTTTGAGGATGTCCAAATGACTCTTGGCCAGAGAGAAATTTCCGGTGTAGTAATGCAGACGAGCGTTTTTCAATTTTGCTTCATAGGCTAGTGGGCTGTCGCGGTTGGCCTTTTCCACTTGAGAGTAGAGCAAGGTGGCCTCCCATGGTTGGTCTCTGAGGATGTAGATGTCTCCGAGATCCATTTTGCTTTGAGAAACCAAATTGGGGCTGACTCTTGGAGAGCTGATGAGGTGACGAAGGATGATGGCTGCCGTGTCAATTTCACCTAAATAAAAGGCGTGAAGATGTGCCATGTTTCTCAATGCTTCGAAGGTGTAATTATTAGGCCCTACTTCTTTGTATAGGCTGGAATAAGCCCGTGAAAGCGTTTTGATTTGCTGCTTATCCACAGGAAAGGTGTTTTTTACTTTTCCCTCCCTGGCTTCCAGCAGCATTTTTCTGTAGAATGCCTGCTGGTTATTCTCCCGATAATTCTCAGTCAGATATTCAAAAATGGTAATAGCGTCATCCCAACTTTCATTGTCCATCGCAATTCGTCCCACATTCATGGTTTGATTCCCTGTGGTCTTTTCTCGCTTGTCCAGTGCTCGTGCCTGCACGAAAGCACCAAAGAAATTCTTTCGTTGCAGCTCAAGCCAAATCATCAGATCCGGAAAGGTTCGTTCGTCCGGGTTCTGCTGAATTTTCTTGATCAGTGTATTCTCCAAATAGGCCAGATCTTCTTCCTCGTTGAGCAGGTTCTGGAAAATATTTTTGATGTACGCGGTATTCTGGCCATTCTCGCGGGCATAATTCAGGTATTCGTTGACCATATTTTCTTTGTCATTCAGCAAGCTGTAAACTCTGGCCATTTCCAGGGCGTAAGTAGATTCTACGTTGCTGGCAGCTCTCGCCAACAGAAAGAATTCAGCGGATTGCTGGTACATTCTCTTGCTGGCCAGTTGCTGAGCAACCATACTTAGCTGAAAACGACTATTCTCATAGGTTTGCTTGAGATCCTTAATGCTCTTGGTATATGCCTTTTCATTACCACTTGTGAAAAAATATTCGGTTCGATCTATCTCATAGGCTATGTTTCCCGGGTACCAGGTCAGAACCCTTTTGAAAAAATCCTCTATTTCCTTAGACTCACCTATCTGCTTGAGAACTTCCAGGTAGTTGGAGTTGATCTGTGAAATATTCAGGCGTTTTTGGGACAATTCATCGTAAAGGGCCTTTGCCTTTTCTAATTCACCCTGCTGATAGTATTCATTTGCCAGATGAATGTCATTTACCTGAGCAATCAACAACGTATTGCTCAAAATGACGGACAAGAATATAAGATTTCGAGTAATCAACATTTTTCGGCTTGTCTATTTAATAAGAATATAAGATTATATAAAATCTACTATTTCTATTAGGTAAGTGGATATGTGGGTAAAACGCGTAAGATTTATTTGTATACGTCAATTGTTTATAAATGGTAGGTTAGTCACATTGTTTCACACAGTTACCCACTTGTAACTTATTGAATATGAATGATTTGTTGAATCTTGTGAAGATCTAAGAAACACTGAGTGTGAATGTGATATTTGATGTGTCGTGTGAATTAGTTACTGGAGAATTGGGGATAAGATGGAGTTAGTGGAAGTATTACTGTTTGATTTCATTAGGTAATTCTTAAAGGGCATTTATCAACAGATTCTTTCATGGATATCCACCATTATTTTGAGATATTCAGATTGACCTCCCAGTTGGATCTGAGAGAGGTGAATTCTGGATATATATAGACTTCTTCTGGTTCAATGTTTTCCAGAAAGTTACCTTCTGACCAATTACCGTCCTTGTTTGAATCGATTAATACCCGAATGCCATATTCGCCAGGTGGTATGTCTCGTATCTGTATTTGTGTATTGTATGGAAAGGCTTTGACTGTATGGAAAGATTTATCAATTAGTTGAATTACATCAGAAGAGCCAAAGCCTGTCAGATTAAGGATAATAGTTCCTAATTCTTTTTTGGAATAAAATGAGATGGATTTCTCTTTGGTAGCGAGGGTGTCTGCTTCAATCGAAACAAAGGTGCCTTGAGGAAAAGTAAGAGTAACTGAGTTTTTACGCTTGAAGGTTTGGTTTCTAGGTGGTTTTCGCCTTGTGGTGCTGTCGGGTGCAACTTGGGTCGTGTCTGGATTCGCTTGCTGTATTGAATCAAACAGATGCTTTTGGATGCTGTAGTAGGCTGAAGTGTCGAACGTATGTTCGAATGACAACTGAGTTTTATTTGGGTTCCAATCAAATATTGTGTTAGAGGCTATAGGTAGTTCAATGATAGAGTCAAGGTTGAACATGATTAATGATGAATCAAATTGAGCAACAGGCTTGGTAAAGTTTACTGTATAGGTGATGCTAGGTAGAAATGTTTTCTCTTTTGGAAGTATTGTACCATCAAATGTGTCTGCTTTCTTATTAGACTCTAAAAACTTTACAAATACTGTATCAATGGAAATATTAGAGGTGGAGTCCCTAACATTAAATTGTACAGAAAGGCTATCTCCAATACTAAGGGTATCAGGTTTATAGAGACGTACAGAATTAGTAGTCTCATCAAACGTATGGTCAAAGTATGGATTCGGTTCTATATAAGAAAGTCCCTTTGAATATTTAAGTTCGTAATATTTACCAACGATACGTGAGGATATAAGCTTTAGCTGTGATATGTTTTGCTTGATCAGGGGTATTTGGATATCCACAATATCCGCTTTAAGGTTTAGTGTGTCAGAAGAAAAGCCAAAGGATTCTTCCTTGGCGTCTAGTGTAAGGTTGTTGTTTCCGTCTTGAAATGCCAGAAGTCTATATTGTCCATTTTTTATATTGTTAATTCTGAATGCACCTTCCTTGTTCGTCTTAATAAAGTATGTTGGTTTACTTGATTGTAAGTTGAGTGAGTCATGAACGGCGAATAAACCAACGATAGTCTGATCAGCTGGTTTAGCGTTCATGAGATGATATACTCTCCCCGATACAGATAGCGAGTCAAGGAATGTACCTGTGCTGAAGACATAGGAAAGATTGACGGCAGGATTGCCCTCAGTAATGTCAGTAATGCCTTCTAGGAAGTTGAGGGTCACCGTTGTACTGTCAGGAAATGGTCGGTCAAACTTCAAGGTTATTTTATTCTTTCTGGCGATAGTTTTGAATTTGACTTCTTGATGAGGAGTAATAATTAGTGTTGTTTGTAAGCGATCTGCCTTTACGGCTTCATCAAATTCTAACGTTATCTCCTGACCTGAAAAGTTGATGGTGCCAACTTGAGGGTAAGTTTCTAAGAGAGTAGGTGGAATCGTGTCTTTTGGTCCTCCGGTAGGAGCCTGTGGGTTGGCGCAACTCGGAAGAAAGTAGTCACAAACGAGGATAAGACAGATGACGATAATAACGTTCCTCATTTCTTAAGAACATAAATAAGACTCGAATACTCTCCTGACTGCTTGGCCATCTTGTTAGATTTCATGGCTGTTTTAATAGCGGAAAGGTAATTGGGTTTTCCGGTGGTATATTTTTCACTCAGCAATGAAACGTAAAAGGCATCAAATTTCATGGGAAATATCTGCTTGATTTTAAGTTTTTTGGAGGTGACTAGTTGTTTGAATGATGACTGGCTGAAATGATAAAGGTGTCGTGGTACATCGTAAGCAGCCCAATTTTGCCGGTAGTGTGAGGCATCATGGCTCATGATGTTAGGAACGGCTATCACCAAGTATCCATTCTTAGACAATCTTTTTGCTAGGTGCTTTATGGTTTTGGTTAAGTCATGCACATGTTCGATTACATGCCAGGCGGTTATGATATCGTATTCATCCTTGACTGTCTTTAGTTTAGGACTAATTGCACTTTTTAATTGTTGCTCGGCCATGGATCGGGCCTTGGGGTTAGGCTCTACCCCCGAAACTTCCCAACCGCGATGGCTCATGTACTTCAAGAAGTGTCCCGTACCACTGCCGTAATCAAGCAATTTGGTTCCTTTTGGACTTAGCGATCGGATAAGTTTTGATTTTTGTCTGAGTGTATAGCTGCGTACGAGTTTGTAGATAACATCAATTATAGAGAGTGATTTGTTACTATGAGAAATGTACTGTTGGCTTTCATAGTAAACGCCCATGTTCTCTACGGATGGTCGCGGATTGGTAAAAACAAGTTCGCATTTCTGGCAGGCCACCAAAGCGAAACTGTCACCGGATATCGAATGGTCAGTGCATATTAGGTGATTGACAAATTTCGGATGGCCGCAGGATGGGCACTCGTCCAGTTTTTCAAACATTTATCTTCCTAAGTAAACCATTAAGATGGAGATGTCTGCCGGTGAGACTCCACTAATTCTTGAAGCTTGCCCAAGTGTTTCTGGCTGAATTTTGAGCAATTTTTCTTTAGCCTCCATAGAAAGCGATGGAATGGCATCATATGAAAAGTCCTTCTTGATGAAGAGATTTTCTAGTTGTGCTACTTTCTCTGACAGCTGCAGCTCTCTGTCTATGTAAGAAGCATACTTGAGTTGAACCTCCACCTGCTCTTTGACATCTACTGAATGAGCGTGTAAGAGCGTGTCCAATTCCGAGGAGATGCCTTCAAACGAATCCAAATGTACATGCGGTCTCCTTAGGATTTTCTCGATGGCAGTTTTCTCTGAGATCGTCGCAGTGCCCAGCTCTTCCAGTCTTGGGTTGATGTCTTCGGGCTGCAGTCTTACCTTTTCCAGCTTTTTGGCTAGCTCTGCGATTGCCTCTTCTTTGGTCTGAAGTTGCTGAAGACGATCCTGCGTTGCTAGGCCGAGGGCCGCTCCCTTTCTTGTAAGACGCAAATCGGCATTGTCTTGTCTGAGCAGCAGCCTGAATTCTGCCCGAGAGGTGAACATACGATAGGGTTCGTCAGTGCCTTTGTTTATGAGGTCGTCGATCAAGACGCCAATGTAAGCTTCCGACCTTTTGAGTATCAGGGGGTTTTCTTCTTGTATCTTTAGATGTGCATTGATCCCGGCCATCAAGCCTTGGCAGGCTGCTTCTTCGTACCCCGTGGTGCCGTTGATCTGACCCGCGAAGTATAGATTTTCTACCAGATGTGTTTCAAGGGTAAGACTGAGCTGAGTTGGTGGAAAGAAATCATACTCAATAGCATAGCCGGGCCTGAACATTTTAGCCTTTTCAAATCCTGGTATTTGAGTGAGTGCTTGATATTGTACATCCTCTGGAAGAGAGGTTGAGAAGCCATTTACATAGACCTCCACGGTATTCCAACCTTCAGGCTCAACGAATATTTGATGGCGATCTTTATCGGAAAAACGGTTGATTTTATCTTCGATCGATGGGCAATATCTTGGTCCAAGCCCTTGAATACGCCCAGTGAACATGGGAGATTTCTCAAAACCTTTTTGTAGTGTATTGTGGACTTGGGGATTGGTATAGGTGATCCAGCAGCTTCTTTGAGTGGTTAAGGCTGGTGATGAATCCAGGAAGCTGAATTTTGAAGGGTTGATATCACCCGGCTGTTCTTCCATTTTTGAATAATCAAGAGATCGCCCGTCCACTCTGGGAGGGGTTCCTGTTTTCATACGCCCTGACTCGAATCCCAACTCAATCAATTGTTCGGTGATGCCTGTGGCCTGTCTTTCGGCAGCACGTCCTCCACCGAAGTTTTTGTCACCGATATGTATTAGCCCATTAAGAAAGGTTCCGTTTGTGAGAACCACCGCCTTGGATTTGATCTCTATTCCGAGTGCTGTTTTTACACCTTGCACCCTTCCGTCCCTCACAAGAAGGCCAGTTACCATCTCTTGCCAGAAGTCTAGGTTGTCTGTTTGCTCAAGGGTTAATCTCCATTCCTCAGCGAATCTCATTCTATCCGATTGTGCTCGCGGACTCCACATGGCCGGCCCTTTGGATTTATTGAGCATGCGGAATTGGATCATTGTTTTATCAGTGATGATTCCTGACTGTCCGCCGAGTGCGTCTATTTCCCTTACTATTTGCCCCTTGGCAATCCCGCCCATTGCAGGATTGCAGGACATCTGTGCAATGGTGTTCATATTCATGGTGACCATGAGGACTCGAGAACCCATTTTGGCTGCAGCCGCAGCTGCCTCACAACCGGCATGACCAGCACCAACTACTATAATGTCATATTCTGCAAACATATCCTAGTGTTCCACGTGGAACATAAATCATTCTTGGGGGTCGAAAGTTCCACGTGGAACTTCCTGCAGCAAAGATAGGGAGATGTCTTCTCTCTGAGTCATTTCCGCTTTGAGCTCTTCAGATTTATCGTCGTATCCAATTAGGTGAAGCAGTCCGTGTGCCATGACTCTACACATTTCTTCTTCAAATCGAAGTGCATATTGGCGAGCGTGTTCGGCTACACGGTCTAGGCTGATGTAGATTTCGCCCTCTATGGTTTCGTCCTCGGATAGATCGAATGTTATGACATCCGTGAAGTAATCATGGTTCAGGTATTCTTTGTTGATCTGTAGTAGTTTATCATCGGTGCAGAATACAAAGGAGAGTTCTTGGAGCTTAACATTTTCTTTTTGGCAGATGTTTAGGAGCCAATTAATCAGAATGGACTCATCCTCCCATTGAAAGAACGAATCGTCACAATGGAATGAAATGGAGGGACGTTCAGCCAAGATAGAAAGTTAGTTCGACAGATTTCCCCTCATTCTGAAAGGAGACCTCATCGCAAAGATGCTTCATGAGGAATATGCCTCGTCCGCTTGGTTTGTCTAAGTTTTCGGGTGCGGTAGGATCGGGGAGGTGAGCAAAATCAAACCCACTGCCTTGGTCAGTGATGGTGAATTTTAAAGAGCCTTCTCCCACCAAAAGAGACAGGGATACATTTTTGTTCTTGTCCTTAAGGTTTCCATGAAGGATAGCGTTGTTCACTGATTCGGTGACAGCAATCATAATATTCCCATAGATATCATCATTGAGTTCAAACTTATCTTTGGCATTGTCTATAAAACTCTCGACGATACGGATGTTTTCTGGAAGAGAAGGAATGTCTATGTTGATCGTATTCATTAATTGCTTTCGCTTAGACGTCTAAAGTAATCGTTTACTTCCTTTTTATAAAAGGGGTTTAATTCTATTGGAACACTTCTCAGCAATTCTATCTCTTTTTTGCGTTCATTCAAATATTCTTCAAAGTTAGGAGGAAAAATACGCTCACGTTGCTTACCTGTTTCGCCCTCCCTTTCGGGATCTTGCTCCTGTTCTTTCAAGGCTTCTTCGGCTTCAAGCAGCCTGGTGGTAATTTCCTTTTGGCGTTGCATGAGCTGACGGGTGATATTTTTGTTCACAAGATCTACCTCATTGTCTTCCATCATTTGAATAGCTTTTTTTAACCCATCTCCCGAATCATTCCCAAACTGTCCTTCCATTTGCTGTTGCAGCTGTTCTAGCTGCCTCCTAATCATTTCTTGCTCGGCGGCCATTCGAGCGAGTTCCTCGGAGAGCTGCTGACCAGATTTTTGTCCATCCTGTAGTTTTTGAATTTGCTCACCTAGCTGTTGTTGCATTTCCCCGAGCTTAGGAAGGGGTGATTGTTGGGGTTGGTTTTGTGAAGACTTCCCATTCGCTTCTGACATGGTCATTTGCATTTGTTGTAGGACGTCATTCAGCAGTAGGGCCAGGTTATTCATAGAGGTCATTGAAAATTGCTGATGAGAAAGCCCTCTTCCCCTTTGGCGTTCGCGAATTTGTTCTACTGCCGATTTCATCTGAAAGTCAATCTGCTCGATTTCTTTGGTAATGAAACTGGACAATTGAACAACGCGACCAGCCAATGCCAATAGGCTATCTTCTATGACCACCATGTCTTCCTGCAGCTTGATCTGGCCTTGTGAGAGCGCTACAAAGCGAGGGTCGGATGAATTGACGGTACGGAAATCAGCAATGAGTTCTTCTTGATTGAAAGACAGTTTAACAAGGTCATCCAGAATTTTTCGTAGCTGCTCAATGTTCTCCTGCATCACTTCCATTTCCATTCCTGCCTGCATTTTCTGCATCTTCTGGCTCATTTTCTGCATTTGCTGGGCGGCATTTTGCTGGTTTTTTTTGGATTTCTTTTTGTCTCCTTCAGGCCTCATCTCCTCCATTGCATCTTTCATCTCTTCATTCACTTGTTTCTTGTCGGAATCAAAATCCTCGAGAGGCTCTGGTTTGTCAAGCTCCTGATTCAACTCTTCCAGTTTTTCCAAATCTTTTGATAGTTCGTTGAATTGTTCTTGAATTTTCTCTTGCTCGGCAATGGCCGAGGAGTCGCTTTTGGACTGCTCTTCGCTCAGTTTCATTTGATCCTGCGCAAGGGAGTCAAGTTGTTGAGACACTCTTTGCAGGCCTGCTTCAAGCTTGAATCTCTTGAACAGTTCTTTTGTGCGTTCCAGGTCTTTCTGCATCCTATTTTCCTGACGACTTATTTGCTCAAGTTTTTCTCTAAGCTCATCGCTACTCGCTTTATCCTCAAGTAGTTTCTGGAGCTCCTCATACAGTTTCTTGGTTTCGTCATCCATGAGGCTTTCCATAAGGTCATTTAGCTTTTGGGACTTTTCTTTGAGTTGCTCACTTTGCTCGAAATTATCGTTGGCCTTAATCAGGTCATCGTGCTTCTCCTTGAGTTCTTCGAGCATTTTCTCAATTTCTTTTCGCTGCTCAATGGTCTCTTCCAGTAATTTCTCTTCTTGCCAATTGATGTCTTTTTCTGCTTTTAATCTATCGGACAGTTTATCGAGCATTTCTTTTAGCTTCTCAAGCTCTTCTGATGATTTATTCATCTGCTTTTCAGCACTTTGCGATTTTTTTTCAATGATATCTGATAGCTCCTGAAAATCTGGTTTTCGAAAACTGAACACGGAAGATTTTGATGGTTTGAAACCAGCAGGTTGATCATTGTCTCGTACGACCAGATAAAACTGGATATTCTTACTTGAAACATTCGAAGAATCGGCAAACCACTCAGCATAGAACCGTTGATTTTTGGCGTTTCGATTTATGTCAACTGGTTTGCTAAACTTCTTCCCATCAATTTCCCAAACTAGGTCTAAACCATGGAATCCATAGTCGTCATAGATTTCTCCTGTGGCCACCACAAACTTAAAATATGAAGTATCCGGCAAAAATTCAACGTTTATCGATGGTGACTCATCAGGCCTTACATTGATTCTATATTCTAGTTTCGATTCATTGGATGCGTATTGATTTTCCAAGTTGATGGAGTAGGCACCACTTTGGTAGATTTTTCGGGATAGCTCGAAATTTGATTGATCCAGCCGGTCTGCCAGAATACTATCGTCTGCGAAGACGAAAAGTGCCGAATTACTATCACTGGTTTGAATGGTCCACGTTACCACACTTCCTGCAGGCGCTTCGAGATTTCCAGTATTGTTTATTATTCTGCTCGGTATTTTTGTATAGGAGGGAGGAGTTACTGAAATCTTAAACAAATCGAGCTGTGGTTTGCTAAGTAGCTCTATTTCGTAGGTCTTACTTCTGAACCCCGACGCTTCGACCTGAAACTGAATATCACTCGTTAGTTTTTTAAAGGTGTAAGAAAAGCCACTCTTAATGTTTCGATCAAGTTTAACCCTCCTTTGATCAATGATCAGTGCTGCTTCTGCCGGTATATTTTGACCATCGAGCTCCACCAGAAGGGTATAATCTTGATTTTTAAAACTCTTTAATGAGTCATTCAAAATTACAAAGGAGAATGGGGCTGGTTTTACAAACTCTTTATTGAAGTTAACAAGACGCTGAGTTCCCCCTGTAATGGCTGGGGGATTCATAAAAGCCACTACCATGAACAGTACAACCAAAACGATGAAGAGGCGACCGTATTTCTTGCCGGAATTTTTATCTATTGCTTGTGAAAAATCAATCGGGAAAAGCCGTGAGAGTTTTTGCTCCAGACTTGCTTTGGCAAGTTCATTTTCTTTTTTCTCCTCTAATTGCAAATAGTTAATCAAGTCATCATTGATCTCAGGAAGATTGGAGGATATATTATCGGCCAGTTCATTCGTAGACTCACCTTTTCTAATACCAAGTACCACTAACAGTGGGAGAATGACCCTGGAGATCATCAGGTAGGAAATTAAGCTTAGAATTAAAAAGAAAAGGGACGCCCTCACTGTAGAGTCAAACCAAAAAGAATTTTCAAGTAGCGCTGCTATTAAAATCAGAACGACCAGAACAGAACACGTCAATAAAGCACCGGAAATACTCCGGGTTCGGGATTTATCTTTCTTAAAGAGTTCTATTTTATCTCTTATGGACATTGGATGCTCTAACGATAAAATTCGGTTCAGGATGAATCATTGCTAAAATTCCTCTTCGAAGTAAGCAATGATACACTTCTTCAAAAGTACTTCTTGATCACTTAGGTTCAATTTGGGAATCTGTTTTGTTTTTTTCCAATGAGGCCAACCCTCTTCATCTAAACCCTCTATGGTGTAGAAACCCTCGGAAGCAAGAAGCCGACAAGTGGCTATGTGCATTAGATCTTGTTTTTCTTCCTTTGAAAAGTCAAGCATCCCTTTTCCCAGTTCTTGAATCCCAATTAAGTACAAAACATGATTCAGATCCTTAGGTCTTTGACCTATCTTATCTGCTAGTCGCGACATTAGTGTAGCCCAGTTTTTTTGAAGTTCAAGGTCTTTTTGATAAACCATTGTTATATTTATTCATGAAGTCGCAGTTAGCGGATTTTATTTCACTCATTTACCCCCGAATCTGTATTGGCTGTAATCAGACACTTACAAGTGCTGAAAAATTCCTTTGTTTAGGGTGCGAGGTAAATCTGCCTAAATGGGAGACCTCAGCAAATAAAGCTGAATTACTAAAAAAATTTGCCCATCAGCCAAAAGTAAGCGCAACATATGCATTAATGAATTATATGAAATCCGGCATGGCTCAGCAATTGATCCAAGCGATAAAATATAAAGGAAAGAAAGACCTGGGAATTTGGCTCGGCGAAAAACTGGGCCTGCAACTACAAAATACCCCAATCGAATCGATTGATCTGATCATTCCTGTGCCATTGCATAAATCCAGACAGAAACAGCGCGGCTACAATCAGAGTGAACTTATAGGTAGGGGAATTTCTCAAGTCTTGGAAGTAGAGATGGCCACAACGGCCGTGGCTCGGGTGAGGAAAACAAATACACAAACTAAAAAAGCAAAAACGGATCGCTGGACGTCTATGGATGAAGTGTTTGAAGTAATTGATCCGGATGCACTTGAAGGCAAGAACTTACTCATAGTAGATGATGTCATTACTACCGGAGCGACGACTGGTAGACTATGTGACCAAATTGCAAAAACAGATGCACAGGGACTGATTGTCGCGGCATTGGCTGCAGGGAAATAAAAAAGCCGCTCATCGAGCGGCTTGATTTTACATTCAATTTTCTTAGTAGTTCGTTCCGGCGCGGATCATCGCACATCTAAACCCTATGGTAGATGAAGAGGAATCCTCAAACGTAAACCTTCTGGTTCCTGGAGACATCCAGTAAGCTACATCTGACCAAGAGCCACCTTTGTATACTCTTAGCCTTTTCATCGGAGGATCAGCATCGTCAAACGATTTTTGCAGACCAGTTGCTTTCTCCCATTGCTCCTTAGTGTAGGGGCCTTCGTTTCCAATAAAATTGTAACCAGCATTGTAAGCTGACTGAGGATCATTAATTGCGTCGCGTCTGGCAGGGTTCAAATCCTCCATGTCTTGGAAGGAAAGAGGTCTGTATACGTCATACACCCACTCATTAACATTTCCTGCCATGTTGTAAAGGCCAAAATCATTAGGAGGATAATCATATACATAAGTTGTCACCATCGCTCCATCGTTCAGCTTACCGGCGATACCAGCATAATCACCTCGACCTCTTTTGAAGTTTGCGAGGAAATATCCCATGCTTTTGCCGTAAGGATTTCTAAGTGCATGACCATCCCAAGGGTAAAGTCTTCTGTGGGTTTGGTTTTCATCCAGCCATTGAGTACCAATTAGCGCTTGAGCTGCATATTCCCACTCAGCTTCCGTAGGAAGTCTGTAGCCAGGTATGGCGATTCCTTGCTGTAGAGCTGCCACGTTTCCAACAGAGCTGGCAAGACCACCACCCGCTGCGCCTGGGTCTTCAGCACCAGCAAATCCGCCAGATGCAGCCGGATCAAGTAGTCCAGCCTCTTCTGCTAATTTTAGATTGACCATTTTAGTTCTCCACTGACTGTAGTTCACAGCCTGCCTCCAGTTAACCCCCACTACAGGGAAGAAACGGAAACCTGCGTGTCTGTAATACGCATTGACATATGGATCATTGTAAGCAAGATCTTTAGCCCACACCGTTGTATCAGGAAGGTTGTTCTTCCAGTAGTACTCTGGCGAATCAAGCTTAATGTAATACTCATACTCTTGCCAGTGTATATTGGCTACCTCGGTTTCATCCATATAGAATGAAGCGACTGTAACAGTTCTTTCTACATTGTCTCCAGCGTGCAGAATATCTTCTTCGAATGAACCAAGAACAGTTCTACCTCCTTCAATAAAAATTAGATTAGGACCATCGGCCTGCCCGGAATATTCACCTACCTGAAAACCACCTAGGTCGCTGTTGTATTCGAATCCGGTGGCTGTACTGGCATCACCTGGATTGTTACTGGTCGGTGTACCATAGCCGCTACCGAATAGATTACATCCGGTGATAATGGTTGTAGTAAACAGGATAGCAACTCCTGATTTTACTACGTTCACAAAATTTTTCATACCTGTTTTCTTTGTTTTGAAACGCTTCAAAGGACTAATAAACACAAATATTTCAAAAATCGCCCGCATTGGCAATACATTTTCGTGTTTAATTCTTCACTTAACTAATCTCAAAATTGATAAATTATTGTGTCAGAAGCTATTTATTGCGCAACTACTGAATGCATTTCTTCAAGCACTTGCTTACCAGCATGCACTGTGGATATGTCATCTACAGTTACGATCAACCTATTATTTATTTCTTTAATTCTGCTCCTTCTTGGATGTGACTGAATGAACTGAATAATATCACCGAAGATTGCTGATTGAAAATACGTTTCCTTTTGGCTGGAAATGTAAGCTTTCAGGGTGCCGCTTTTTAGCAGGAGTTTATCAAATCCTAAATCAATGGCCAGCCACCTTAGTCTTACTGATTCAATCAAATTCTTTAATTCATCTGGTAGTGGGCCGAAGCGATCCTGGAGGGAATGGACGCATTTTTGAAGCTCAGTTTCATTCTTTATATTATCGAGTTTGTTATAGGTACTCAGCCTTTCTGAGATATCGGAAATGTATTCTTGAGGGATTAAAATTTCCATATCTGTTTCTACTGTGCAATCCTGCACGAAGTGACGCGCATTCTCGATTTCGGTAGATTCAAATAAATCTTTGAAATCTTGTTCTTTCAATTCTGCCACCGCCTCATCCAATATCTTGTGATACATTTCATAACCCATATCGGTGATGAAGCCACTTTGCTCACTGCCCAGAAGGTTTCCGGCACCTCTAATATCCAAGTCACGCATGGCTACTTTGAAACCATCTCCAAGATCGGAAAACTCCTCAAGTGCGATCAATCGCTTTCTTGAATCTCCACTTAGTGTATTTCCAGCGGGAGTGAGGAGGTAGCAATATGCTTTTGTGTTGGATCGGCCCACTCTACCGCGCATTTGATGCAGGTCAGAAAGCCCAAACGTGTGAGCCCGGTTGATAATAATTGTATTCGCATTTGGGATGTCAAGGCCGGATTCAATGATGTTGGTAGATACAAGCACGTCACATTCACCATTGATGAACTTCATCATTACATTTTCGAGCTTGGTTCCTTCCATTTGACCATGACCGATTATGATCTTCGCATCCGGCACGAGTTGATGAATAAGGTTGCCAATTTGTTCAATATCGCTTATGCGATTGTGCACGAAAAAGACCTGTCCTCCTCTTCGAATTTCACTGCTCACCGCATCGCGAATCAACCCATGGTCGAAATCATGTACCTCTGTAGTTACTGGACGTCTATTGGGTGGTGGCGTAGAGATGATGGACAAGTCTCTTGCGCCCATCAGTGAAAAATGTAGAGTTCTTGGAATTGGAGTGGCTGTAAGGGTGAGCGAGTCTACATTGACTTTCATCTCCTTCAATTTCTCTTTGACTTTCACCCCGAATTTTTGTTCCTCATCGATGATCATCAAACCGAGATCCTTGAATTGGATGTCTTTGTTTACTATTCTGTGGGTACCAATTACAATATCCAACTTTCCGTCACTTATGCCTTTCTTGATTTCGTTGATCTGCTTTGTAGTTTTAAACCTGTTGATGTAATCGACATTGACAGGGAAATCTTTTAGTCGAGACTTAAATGTATGATAATGCTGCATGGCCAAAATGGTAGTTGGAACTAAAACCGCCACCTGTTTCCCGTTGTTCACAGCCTTGAAGGCAGCACGAATGGCCACTTCAGTTTTGCCAAAACCGACATCACCACAAACCAGCCGATCCATCGGATATGTTTTTTCCATATCGGCCTTCACATCACTTACAGCTTGCGCCTGATCAGGAGTATCTTGATACATAAATGAAGATTCTAACTCGGCCTGTAAGTAGTCATCAACCGTGAATGCAAAGCCGGGGGCGTTTTTTCGTTTTGCATAGAGTTGAATCAAGTCTTTAGCAATGTCCTTGACCTTTTTCTTGACTTTTTTCTTCTTGTTTTCCCAATCTTGAGTGCCCAGCTTGTTGATAGATGGAGGCGTGCCTTCCTTACCTGAATATTTCGAGATTTTGTGAAGAGAATGAATGCTCACATAAAGGAGGTCATCGTCTCGATAAACTAGGCGAACAGCTTCTTGTTTGTTTTCACCAACTTGGACATAATCCATTCCAGCGAAGCGACCAACACCATAATCAGTGTGCACTACAAAATCCCCAGGCTGAAGGGTCTTTAATTCGCGCAGGGTAAGTGACTTGGATTTTGAGAATTTTGGTTTCTCCTTGGAGCGATGAAACCGATCAAATATTTGGTGGTCCGTGAAACAGGTTATTTGATGTTGTTCATCCACAAACCCTTCTCGGAGACTGCCATTCAGATCTTTGAAATTAGTATCGCTATCAATTTCTTCAAAAATTGTTGAAAGGCGCTCAAGTTGCTTTGCACTGTCGGAGCAAATGAAGCTTTGGAAGCCCTGTTTCTGAAAGCCCTGAAGAGAATCTACGAGCAGTTTGAAATTTTTATGAAAGTGAGGTTGGGGCTTAAGTTGGAAAGAGAACTCGTCACCTTTTAAAAAAAACCGCTTACCAAATTCTATTTTTCTAAAACTTTCAAGCTCGCTCTCAAGAGATTGGCCAGTCTCAAACAACACTTCAGGATCAGATACTACTTGCGTGTTATTGCTCAGAGCCATCATATCATTAAAGGACTCCACTACCTTATCGTATCCACGTTGAACAATGTCCAGCGTATTCCTATAATCCTTGATCCAAATAATCGAATCTTCAGGGAAAAATTTCAAAAACGGTTGTCGTTCCTCTTGCAAGAGTTTTGTCTGAACGTTTGGAATAAGTGCTACTTGTGCCAACTCCTTGGATGACAATTGACTTTCCGGATCGAATGACCTAATGCTTTCTATTTCATCCCCAAAAAGCTCTAAACGGTATGGATAGTCGGCAGCAAAGGAAAAGACATCTATAATCCCGCCACGTACCGAAAACTGGCCGGGTTCATAAACGAAATCGGTTTTTTCAAAATCATACTCAACGAGCAACTCACTTATAAAATCAACAGATAAGCTCTCTCCTTTCTTGGCGATGAAGGTATTGGAGGTCAATGATCTCCGATTGATGACCTTCTCAAGAAGAGCCTCAGGATAGGTGACAATGTGAAGAGCCTCCTTCGTGCTGCTAAGTTTATTTAGAACCTCAGCGCGCTGAAGAATGTTGGCATTTTCAGTTTCTTCATATTGATAAGGCTTTTTGTAAGAAGTGGGAAAAAGTAGGACTTGCTCTTCTTTAACAAAATTTTGCAAATCATTTTGGTAGTAAGAGGCCTCCTCCTTGTCATACATTACGTAAAGGCAATGGGACGAGTGATGCCGGGAAAGAGAAGCAGCGAGGACAGCATCGAAACTCCCAACTACGTTTTTGACCTTGAGGTTAACGTTCTTTGAAAGCAGATCAGAAACAGCCTGAACATAAGGGCTTTCACTGTAATAGGATATGAACTCTTGGAAGGTCAAAACGGTTTAAGCATTAAAGGATGGCAAAGCTAGCTGATGCGATGAAGTGATAAAGTGAACAAATTGTTATTTCTGGGACTTTTTCAATTTAGCATAGCAACATTTTTAGAATAATTGAGTTAAAGGAGTAAAGAAGCGAAAACATGGTTTAAGCACATTTTCGTTTCATAGAAAGAACTTTCTTTTAGGTTAGGTTGGTGATTAAGGCGTGTACCGGTTCTCGGGCACGCCTTTTCTTTTTATGATTTGTTAATGTTTGATTGCTCCGCCTATTCCTTCACATCAAATAGATTTACCATATGAAGAGACTATCCACACTAACCCTGCTTTTTATTTTGAGTGTTCAAGTTTTTGCTTGGGGGCCGACAGGCCATCGCGTAATTGGACTTATTGCCGAAAAACATCTAAACAAGAAGGCAATGAAGAATATTGAATTGATACTGAAGAATGAGACGCTTGCTGAAGTCAGCACTTTCATGGATTTTATCCGCTCAGACAATACCAAAAGTCATATGTCTCCATGGCATTACATGACTATTCCGGACGGACAGACTTATGCCGAGGCAGGAACGCCTGAAGAAGGTGACGTTTATGTAACCATGATTCGGTTAATCGAAGAACTGAAATCAAAAGACTTTACGGATGAGGATGAGGCATTCGCTTTGAAATGCCTGGTGCATCTGATCGGAGACGTCCATCAGCCGCTTCATGTGGGCAATGGAGAGGATAAGGGGGGAAATGACGTGAAGGTGGAGTTTTTCTGGTCCGACTCCAATCTTCATCGAGTTTGGGATAGCGGAATTATCGACGAGCAGAATTATAGCTATACCGAGTACGTAGAGTGGATCAATCATGCAACGGAAAAGGATACGGAAAAGTGGGGCTCGGATCCAATGATGACTTGGATCATGGAATCGATGGAGTACAGAAATCAATGCTATGAACTACCAGAGGATAAGAAAATTAATTATCGCTATGTGTACGACAACATTGATCTAATGAACCAGCGCTTGTTGCAGGCCGGTATTCGACTTGCAGCGGTGTTGAACGAAATCTACGGCTAAAGGACCGTGAGTCTGAGCTTATGAGCAGCTTGCTCAATGTCGACTAGTGCTTCTATGGAGGTGAGTGTTTCCCTGGATACTTGCAATATTCCAGCAGCCTCAGCCACTCGTTCTTTTTCCTCATCGGCATAGTCCCCGTCTGCAGCGCACATTCTCACTGCATCATATATCAGTAGTTTGTTGAAGTTGGCAAATGATGCATGCTTGAACGAAAAGAAAATTTCTTCCAGATCCGCCTCCTCGTAATCAAACTCCTCCCAGTCTGCGACCACATCTTCATCTACATTCAAGCTTTCAGCAAGATCTATCGTCAGCCATTCAAGCTCCGGATCAGAAACTTCTCCATCGGATCCTGAGATGCAAAGCAGGGCATATCCATATTCTCGCCAGATTGATTTGGGTACTAATGAAATGCCGTAGAACGTAGGAGCGAATTTTACTAGATCAGTTGACATGATGGTGGTTCTTTGAATGTGTAGCGTCTACCAAAACTAACTTAAGTAATCGGTAATTGGAAACAGTAAGTACCGTGTAAATCGGTTCGGGCTGATATTTTACATATTTGTATTCTGGAAATAAATACGAATGGGAGTTAAGGAAGAGACTGTACTACAACAGGTGAAACAATTCACAGAGGGATTTCCCGCAGTGAAGCTCCTTTCTGCCGCTACCATAGGGCAGGGTATTCTCAGTATTCAGGACGAAGAAAGAACCTCTTTCCAAAAATGCTATGAAGAGGCGGATGTAGTAGTCGAAAAATTTGTGCCGGCTTCAGGGGCCGCCACGAGGATGTTTCGTGAACTACTCGCGTTAAAAAACGAAGGTGTAGAAACGGGGAGGACCCGAGAATTCATCTCACGAATCTCTGAATTTCCATTTGAAGTTTCGGGAGAAGCTCAGGCCATTCTCTCCACCCTCTTTGATGATTGGGGGTTTGATCGTTTGCCAAAAGGATTACTCCCCTTTCACAAGTACGAAGCTGAAATCAGAACCCCGGCATATGAACATCTGGTAGAAGCAGTAGGGTATGCCAAGAAGGCCTCAGTATTGAAAGTCCATTTCACGGTTTCACCAGAGCACCTGAAACCCTTTCAAGATCACTTAGCCGAAGTTGCCGAATCTTTCTCTGAGAAATTTGAAATCACTTACAGCATTCAGAAACCCGAGACCGATACCGTGGCGGTGACACCAGAGAATGTGCCCTTCAGACAAGCGAATGGTGAGTTGCTTTACAGACCTGCCGGGCATGGTGCATTGTTGGAGAACCTGAACGAACGGAATGCCGACATCCTGTTTCTGAAGAATATTGACAATGTCATTCCTGACCGGCTGAAACCTGAAACCATTGAAAACAAGAAGCTTTTGGCTGGTGTTTTACTTAGCTTCCAGAAAAGAATCTTTGACCTCTTGGATAAGGCCGAAGCGGGAATAGATGTAAGCGTAGAAGGAAAGATGCTACTCGAAGAGGTAGGAATAAAGGGTAAAATCTCATCAGAACAAATCCTTGAAAAACTGAACCGCCCCATTAGAGTATGCGGAATGGTCAAAAATCAGGGAGAGCCTGGTGGGGGCCCTTTCTGGGTCGAAAGCAATGGGTTCCCAACCCTTCAAATAATTGAGAGCGCACAAGTGGACAGAGAGAACCCGGGACAGTTAGAAATATTCGAAAAATCCACGCATTTCAACCCTGTAGATATCGTGTGTGGGGTCAGGGACTTTAGGGGGGAAAAATTTGATCTGCTGAAATATCGCGACCCCAATACTGGCTTTATTACCAACAAGTCCTTTCAGGGCCAACCCATAAAAGCCATGGAACTCCCCGGACTATGGAATGGTGGCATGGCGGACTGGAATACTATTTTCGTCGAAGTTCCTATCGTCACATTCAACCCTGTGAAAACGGTCAACGACCTGTTGCGACCCGAGCACCAAGCTTAACCTTCTTCCTTCGTGGTAACTTCCCGGTAAAATGATTTACTTATTATTTTCCACTCACCATCTATTTTCAACAGTTGCATGTAGTCGATGAATTTGAAGGTAGGGTAAACAATTTCCAACTTCGCAACCGCAGCATGACCAGCCAAGTCAATGCTTGCAATTCTGGTTTCCCTGTTGGACTTTCCTTGACCTGGCTTCATTCCTTTGCTAAAAAACTCAATGGCATTTACCGATGTGTATTCACCATTGCTGAGATAGGTCATTTTCGCCTCAGGATGAAATGCTTTTTTCAGCATCTCAAAATCGTTATTGGTACCTCCCTCCAAATAATAATTCACTGTTTGAGCTATGGCCGCATGATCGTCGGAATAAGACTGTGCCGAAAGGGAGGAGAATGCTAAAATGCTTGCAAGAAATAGAATTGATTTCATTGGGTTGACTTTTAAGTGATGCGGTTTCTAAACGGAACGAAATCGTTTGGGTTTAATCCGACCAGCCTTTTAGAAATCACAACTGCCAATGGGCGAACCATCAGGTGCTTGGATCACATCTTCACTTTTGAACTCAGACGGGTTTTCAAAAAACTGGTTGATTCGGATCACCTGGAAGTCATAAAAAGGATCCTCCTTGTACTCCTTTCCATTCAACTTAAGTTTGAGAGATTT
>CAYORY010000003.1:0-35501 GCA_964406435.1 uncultured Roseivirgaceae bacterium
TTCTAAATACTTAGTTTGGAATATCTAAAAGCACAGTTCTAAGGTAATTGTGACTAACATAAATACTAACAGAATTACACTCACGAGCATACGATGTGACCATTTATGAAAAGTACGCGGAAAATGGAAGTGTCGAAAACCCCAAGGGATTAGAAAATTATATGGATTCAAGAGAGCCCCTGGCACCAAAGCACGTCATTCGTGGTGGGGCTTTTTTGTGCAACGACAGCTATTGCAGCGGCTATCGAGTGTCCCGAAGAATGAGCCACCGATTGAGTTGATTTTTGCAATCTCGAATTTAGTTATAAACCATTGTCCTATGAAAGTCCTGATACAGCTGCGCCTGTTGATTAGTGTGATCGCCTGTGGAACTAGAAAATGGAGATTCAGTATAAATGATTGGCTCGATAGGTTCTGTGTACTTTTCGTTCTTATCTTATTTGTTACTTTCATTCTCTGAAATGAAAAAGGCCAAGAATTATTTTGTTCTATTTTACTTGTCAGTCATCTCATCAGTAGGACAAGTTACTTTTCAGTTTGAACAAGTAACCCCCTCCAGCGGGCTGAGCAGCAACCGTGTGTTCATGACCATAGAGGATGCACTTGGCTTCATCTGGATTGCCACCGATCGAGGTATTGATCGGTTTGATGGCAATCAAATAAAGAACTATTCGCTCGACCGGATAGAAGAAATAAGAAGGCTCAATTTTGTCGAACTCTTTTTGGCCATTGATGCCAAAGGCAAGATTTGGGCATTATCTAATGGCGGCATTCTTCAATATTTCGATGAAGACCAGGATGCATTTGTGTATTACGATCAACTGGGATCAGGAGAATCAGGAAGCTTATATGTATCCACCTTCTATATTGATCACGAAGATCGCTTTCTGATAGGCACCTTCAACGGAGTGACTGCATACCACATCGGTGATAAGAGGAGCGAGGCACTTGCCGTAGTGTCTGGCACGGTGGCGTCCATCACACAAGACACCCGTCATACCTATTATATTGGGAGCAGGGAGGGTATCTTTTTATTCGACGAACACCTCAATTTTATAAAAAATCTAAGAAGCGAAACATCCGAAGAATGGCCAGTATCTCGCAGAATTGATGCCCTGTATCTTCAGGAATCTGAAGACAGACTATGGATAGGAACAAGTGAAAACGGTCTGTACTATTGGAATCTAAGGCATTCAGATTTGGAGAAGGCACCCAATCAGCTGGGTGAGGTGAATGTTCCGATACGATCGATCACTCCAATAGATGGCGGCAAGCTATTAATAGGCAGTGACGGAGCGGGAGTTTTCCAGTTAGATGCCGTGGAAATGAAAGTAAACGCCAGCTATATTTTGGATGCCGACGATCCCAACTCGATTAGCTCCAACTCGATTTATCACATTTTTGAAAACTCGCAGGGAGTTATCTTCATTTCGAGCTACCGGGGTGGTCTCAATGTCGTGAATCCCTTCAAGCAAAATTTCCGATTGCTTTCGCACCAGCCGGGTCAGGCAAATTCACTCCAGAACAATGTAATCCTTTCGATTCTTGAATCGGCCAACGGAGTTATCAGTTTTGGAACGGATCAGGGCATCAGCCAATGGACAAAATCCACCAACCAATGGAGGCACTTTAAAGTCAGCAGAAAGGCCGAAGACCTCAGAAGCCCGGTAGTATTGGCGCAGGATATTGACCAAAATGGAACCCACTGGGCCGCCTCATTCAACTATTCTTTGAGCCAAAAACCTGCTACAGAGGATCGCTTTCAGGTGGCTGATATGCGAGACAAATCATTGTCAGAATTGCGAATAAAAAGTTTGCTTGCCCATTCAGGTGGCAAGTTGCTCTTTGGATCCACCAGCAATGGACTTTGGGCAGTGAGCGAGGAAGGAATCAGGCAGTACAACATTCGGGAGCCGCTCGTCCTCGCAGAGTATTCCCCGACCAAGGCTTTGATTGGCAACCGCAACGGATTATCTATGCTGGATTTGACCTACGACGAAGTGAGACCAATAGACGAGGCATTTCTCGACGACACCCTCACAAATAAAGTAGTCGTGACCCTGCTGATCGACAACCAACAGAGAGTATGGGCCGGCACCACCGACAATGGCATTTTTCGAATTGATTTTGTCAAAAATGAAGTGGCACATTTCACCACTGCCAATGGACTGCCCACTAATGCCATTTTCTCTATAATCCAGGACAATGACGGACAGGTGTGGGCTGCTACCGGATATGGCATTAGTAGAATCAAAGGGAATGAGATAGAGAATTTCTACAAATCTGATGGCGTTCCCGAAATAGATTTCAATAGGAATGCCGGTCAGCTGGATGCTGAGGGTCTCATCTATTTCGGTACCAATCAAGGGGCCATTTATTTCGATCCCAAGGAAATAAACTATTCAAAAGCCGACAAAAAACTCATTCTCACCGAGTTTTTTCTGAATCATAAGCGGATGAATGTAAGCAAAGATTCGCCACTCTCTGGCACTCTGAATCGTACAGAGAAAATCTCCCTTCGGCACAGTCAAAATTCATTTGAAATTGCTTTTACCAGCGTGGATTTCGTGAAGACAGGCCAGGCCGGATACCGATGGAAGCTCGATGGTTTTGATGCCGACTGGATCACCACTTCCAATTCACAACGGGCAAGCTATACCAATCTTGATGCCGGCCAGTACATCTTTAGGCTCCAAATGGTAGACCCTACAGGTCGCCAACTCGCTCAGGAGAGAGATATACGCATAGTCATAAAACCTCCATTTTGGCAAACCACACCGGCTTATTTCATCTACGTCATACTAGGATTAGCTTTCCTTACTGGCGTCATTTATTTCAATAAACTACGGCTGGAATCTCGACATGCAGAAAATCAACTGCATCTCCTCATGGAAATGGCTCATGAAATAAAAACACCTCTCACACTTATAAAGGCCCCACTCACGGATATCATCTCTAACAATAAGGTGGATGAGCCTATAAAAGAGAGTCTGGGAGTCGCACTTTCGAGTGCAGACAAACTTCACAAGCAGATGATGCAGTTCTTGGATTTCAGGAGAATAGGGGCCAGAAAGGAAAGTCTCAACCTTCAAACTCTGGATCTGATAGAGCTGCTAAACGAGAAAATGTACGCCTTCAAAGTACTTGCAGACCGTAAGGCAATCGATGTGCAGTTGGAGACTCCTCTCGACAAATTTTTTATACAGAATGACCTTAAAATTCTTGATAAAATAATCAGCAATCTATTGTCCAACGCCATCAAGTACACCATGAACAGAGGGCAGGTGAAGCTGATTTTGACCACCACAGAAAGGAGCTGGGAATTGGCGGTGAAGGATACCGGAATTGGCATCCCAAAATCGGATCAAAAGAAAATTTTCAAGCTGTTTTATCGAACAGATGCCGCACGAAACTCGGGAAGTACCGGTAGCGGTGTGGGTTTGATCCTGGCCAAAGACCTGGCAAAAACGCTAGGCGGTGATTTGATTCTGGCATCATCTACCCCTAAAGGATCAATCTTTAAAGTGTTTATGCCATTGCTGGAATCTACTTATAGTCAGGCTACCCTTTCTACGCCTTTGAATGAAGAAGTACCCTCAGAGGAAGCAGCGTCAGATAATACTAAGCTGAAAATACTGCTGGTAGAAGATGATCCTGACCTGCGACAATACGAAAAGAGCAGATTGAGCGTAGACTTTAGCGTGAGTACGGCATCCAATGGACACGAAGCACTGGAGTATATGAAATCAGCCTTACCAGATTTGGTGATCTCCGACATTGGCATGCCTAAAATGAATGGTCGTCAGCTCTGCATGAACATCAAAGAAAACCCACGGACCTCCCACATACCAGTGATTCTGCTCACTGGCATGAGCGAAAAGGAGCACGTGATTCAGGGACTTGAGAGTGGAGCGGATGATTACATAGTCAAGCCTTTCGATTTCGATTTGCTCGTCACCAAAGTGGA
Source organism: uncultured Roseivirgaceae bacterium (assembly GCA_964406435.1). Classification (GTDB taxonomy): domain Bacteria; phylum Bacteroidota; class Bacteroidia; order Cytophagales; family Cyclobacteriaceae; genus JAAEPI01. The sequence continues at coordinate 3,968 of CAYORY010000003.1, forward strand.
GAATCTTCTCAGCACCAGAAAGGCACTCAAAGAAAAATTCATTAATCAATCGGATGAGATCGTGGAGTGGGAAGCCATTAGCAACGAGCTGGATCAGGAATTCATACAAGAAGCCACAAGACTGGTAGAAGAGAACCTTAGCGATGCAGAGCTATCGGTCAATTTCCTTTGCGAAGCAATGGCCATGAGTCGAACCACATTTTATCACAAACTGAAGTCACTGATCGATATGTCACCGGCTGATTTCATCCGAACAATCCGACTGAAGGAGGCGAAAAAACTACTTCACAATCCGAGCTACAACATCAGCGAGGTGGCCTACGGCACAGGTTTCATGGACGCCAAGTACTTTGCCACTGTTTTTAAGAAATATTACGGCCAAAGTCCTTCATCTTATGTCGCTGAAATCTCCCATAAGAGCACTAAATCCTAAAATTGTCACTGGATAAAAATCATTTGATCTTATGCAAATGGGGCTTTAATGTGATTTCTGTGCGCATAAACTGATTTCAAACTCCGAAGAATCAAAATTCAACCCTTTCACAAATAGAACATTCCATTATTGCATCGTGGATCAATGAATTATTGGTTCGAAACGAGCTAACTTATTACTTATGCGAAAGATCATTCTCGGTTTTCTCACCCTGCTACTCACCCTCGCGACCCTCGCCCAAACTGAGGTGAGTGGAGTAGTCAAAGACAATCAGGGTCAATCCATCCCGGGTGCAGCCGTACTCGTCAAGGGCACTACTGACGGGACGATCACAGACATGGACGGCAGATTTTCTCTCATTGTAAAAAAGGACGCCATCCTCATTATTTCTTTCCTTGGATTTATCCCACAGGAAATACCGGTCAATGGCCAATCCACCATCAACATAGAGCTGTTGGAAGACACCAAAGAACTAGAAGAAGTGGTAGTGGTGGGATACGGTTCCGTGCGTAAAAGCGATTTGACAGGGGCGGTTTCCTCCGTCAAGGTGGAAGACAATGTCGCCCGACAAGCCACCACCGTAGATCAACTGCTACAAGGTAGAGCCGCCGGAGTGCAGGTCACCGGTGGCGGCCAACCGGGCTCTGGTATTAGCGTGAGGATTCGTGGATCAAACTCCCTGCGCGGAAACAACGAACCCCTCTATGTAGTAGATGGGGTCATCATGTCCTCCGCAGGTGAGGATGCCGTCAGTGCTTCTACCGACGGCAACACCACCCAGGTGAACCAAAGTGGATTGAATGGGATCAACCCACGAGATATCGAGAGCATTGAAATTTTGAAAGATGCCTCAGCAACAGCCATTTATGGCTCGCGAGGAGCAAATGGTGTGGTACTCATCACTACCAAAAAAGGTGAAAAAGGAAAAGCCATTGTCAATGCATATGCCACTACTTCCATCACCACAGTCACCAGAAAACTCGACGTACTGGATGGCGCAGATTGGGCACGGTATCAAAATGAAGCAGACCTGAATAACGGCTTCAACACAAGTTTTCAAATAGAAGGAAATAACATCTATACCATTACTTATCCTGTAAGTGGCCCGGTCATCGGCACAGAGCCGGCTGAGATTATCGACTGGCAAGATGAGTTAATCGAGACGGCCAGAGATTTTAACGCTGGCATCTCCTTCAGAGGAGGTGGAGACGAGGGTAACTATTACGTATCGGCAGGATACAATGATCAAGGTGGGTTGGTATCGGGCGCACGATTTCAAAATGGAGATGTGCGAATAAACCTCAACCAAAACCTCAACCAAAACCTTGTCCTGAATGGTACTGTAAGCGCTTACTATGCCGAAGGCTCATTTGCCCAAGACGGTGACCGGGCTGGAGGCGGCAATCGAAGTTTCATCAATAACATGATCACTTTTCAACCTATCGTTTTTGGTGATTTGGATATCTTGGTTGACGAAGATGACCAACTCACCAGTCCCTATTCATGGATCAATGATTTCAAAGATGTTTCTGAAGAAACCAGACTAATTGGCCGGCTAGCACTCACCTATACCCTGCCATTTGAAGGGCTCTCTTATGAACTATCCGCCGGAGGAAACATCCGAACCAAAGAGAGGAGAAGGTTCTATGGCCTGTCCACCTTCAAAGGCGGCTTGGTCAATGGCGAATTAGCCATCTCAGAGCTTCGTTCCTCTTCGTATCAAATCAATAACCTGATCAAGTACAACAATAAAATCTCTAAAAATCATCGAGTAAATGTCGTCCTTGGATTTACTATAGATGGTAGAAACGTGGAAAACGATGTGTACGAGGTGCAAAACTTCGCCACCACCAATTTCACCGTAGACCAGCCATTTTTTGGACAGATCATATCTCAGCCACTAAAAACCTTTTACCAGCCTACCGACATACTTTCTACGCTCGGACGGGTGAATTATACTTTCAGGAATAAATACGTGCTAACCGCCTCCTTCAGATACGATGGTGTTTCGAAATTTCAGGAAGGAAACAAATGGAGTTTGTTCCCGTCATTCGCTCTGGCCTGGAGGGCAGGAGATGAGACGTTCGTTCAGAACTTGAATGTATTCGACGAACTAAAGGTGCGGGCAGGATGGGGACAAATTGGTAACCAGGGGATCAATCCCTTCCAGACATTTGCCAACTATGACGGTATATTGATAGCCTCTCCAGGAAATGGCACCAGCGTAGGGTTCGTCCCCATCAACATCGCAAATCCTGATCTGATATGGGAAACTACAGAGCAACTCAACATTGGATTTGATTTTGGAGTGCTGGAAAGCAGGGTGACTGGCGCACTGGATTTCTACTCAAAACGTACCAAAGATTTATTGCAGCAATTAGCACTCCCACCATCGGCAGGTTTTGAGTCACTCTCCTCAAACAGAGGCGTCATTGGCAACCGTGGAGTAGAGATGCTCCTGAGTGCCGTGGTAGTTGACCAAAAGGATTTCGACCTCTCTATTGGCGCAAATATTTCCTTCAATAGAACCGAAATAAAAAGCCTGGGAATTCCTACCAGCACCATTTACATTGACGGCAAAGAGCAGCAAAAATCATTTTATCTGGGAGACCAAGTGGCCACAGGCAATTTCTTCAAAACCCCGGCGAATGTCTTCATGGAAGGACAGCCCATAGGATTGTTCATTGGGTACCAGACCGACGGAATATACCAATCCACAGACACAGATATACTGGCAGGCTATCAGCCCGGTGATGTTCGGTTCATTGATCAAAACGATGATGGTTTAATCAACACATTGGATCGCACCATCATTGGCGACCCAAATCCAGATTTCGTGTACGGGTTCAATCTGTCTGCCTCCTACAAAAGATTCTCAGCCAACCTGCTTTTCAATGGTGTGAAGGGTAATGACATAGCCAATGGCAATTTGCTGCAATATGCGTATGCCGAGGGAACGATTAATAACATTTTGGCTCCTGCCTATCATAATGCCTGGAGGCCAGATCGGGAAACCAACGACTATCCAAGAATTGGGTACCAAGGCGAGCGGCAGGCATCCGCCATCAGCGATAGAATCATTGAAGACGGAAGCTATCTGCGACTAAATAACGTGACCATTGGGTATGACGTGCCTGTGGACAAAGTGAAGGCCATTGGCTCACTTAATATTTATATAGCGGGCAGAAACCTCGTGACCCTCACTCGATACAGCGGCTTTGATCCAGAGATCCACTCTTTCAGAGGCAATGGCAACATACTCGGGGTGGATTGGGTGTCAGTGCCTAACACACGCTCTATCACTTTTGGCGCAAACATCACATTCTAAGAATTTGGAAACCATGAAAAAATTAACTGTACTACTACTAATCACGGGGATGGTTTTTAATGGCTGTTCGCTCGAGGAAGAAACGCCTTTTCTGGACAATGAAAGCATCTATGCCAATGCAGCCAACGCACGGCTGGGATTAGATGGTATCTATCAGGGAGTCGCAGCGTATGATCTCTATGGTAACATTTATTATTTTCTCAATGGCCTGTACTCTGGCATGATGGTGAGCAAAAGGGGAGGGAATAATGTCAACACCATTTATAACACAACCCTGGCCAATCTCAACGTCCCAAGTGGATCGGTAGACCTGAATGACGTTTGGAAGCAAACCTATCGGGGCATTGGGCGTGCCAACGACGCGATCAGCCTGGCCATACCAACAGAGGATCCGCAAACCAATGATGAGCTGGTCATCAATGACGTACTTGGTCAAGCCTACTTCGTTCGGGCTTTTCTGTATTTCAAACTTGTGAGCCTCTGGGGAGAAGTACCACTGCGATTGGTGCCCACCACTCCGGACAACATTCACTTGGCCACATCTTCAAGAAAGGAAGTATTCGAGCAGGTCATTGCTGATGCTGAGATGGCTATTTCATTAATGAACGGTACAGCTGGTGACCACTATCCTGCATCCTACGCCGTGAACATGCTCCTAGCCAAGGTGTATATGAGTCTGGCTACTGCCCCTGCCAGTGTTCAGGATGGAGTTTCCAATTATTGGCAGGAAGCCTATGATCAGGCGATTCAGGTGTATGGCCAATACAGTTTGGTGGCCGATTATAGCGACTTATTTGCCGAGGACGAAAGCAATGGAAGCACTGAATCTATCTTTGAATTGCAATCCAGCGATGGGGCTTCTACAGATTGGCCGAGATCTTATTCTCCCAGTAATTTCATTAATGTCAACACTTTTGGAAGACTACAGGTCAATGCCGATTTCCATGATTTGCATGTAGCTACCTATCCCTCAGACCCTAGACTAGCGAATACATTCATCTCCAGCTACACCAACTCAAATGGCGGAAATACCACACTTTACCCCGACAGAAGCCGAAACAATTTTGGAAATGCTCATCCGTATTTCTTCAAACTTTCGGAGAAAAACCAAAGTGAAGATGATCTATTCACTAATCAAAACATCATCATCTATCGCTATGGTGAACTGCTCTTGATGCTCGCCGAAATTTCGAATGAACTTCAAAATGGCGAGGAGACAGGCTATGTGGAAGAGCTTCTCAGCAGAGTCGGTGTGACCCCACACCCCGATTACTATACTGGGCAGGCCACCTTCAGAAATGCCATCATGCGCGAGTACCAGTTCGAATTACTAGGCGAAGGGGAGGACTGCATCAACCTTCGAAGAAGAGGGTACGATTGGTACAAGACGAATGTGATTGACTACCACAACAACAACCCATTGTTCGACCCACTTGTAGATGTCATGCACACGGAAGGCGAGGAATTGATGTTCTTACCAATACCCGACGCAGAAATAAATACTAACCAGGAAATTCAGCAATAAGATGACCAGATCAAACAAAATCACAGGGTTGCTACTCTCAATTGCCATTTTGGTGGCATCATGCCAGATAGACGAATCGTTCGATCTATACAACCCCGCAGGATTAGATTCCATAGAGGGTCTCGTTACCTATACCGACCTCACCGCATACCCCGTTGCTGGTACTATTTCTACAGCAGCTCCAGTTGTGGCTTTAGAGGGAACCTACAGTTTTGTACTTGGAGAAATCACCGCACCAGAGGGGAGTACTTTTACCAATACAAAATTCTCAATAGATAAAAGTACCGGGGTGGTTTCTTACAACAACAGTGACGCTGATCTCTCCCTGGGTAGCTACATTGTCAACATAGGAGTGACCACCATCAGCGGCGTGATCACACTGGATGATGCCGTCACCATTATTGTGCAGGAAGTGCCGGTTACACTCTCGGTAGACAATCCGTCCGTTGCTTCAGGAGCACTGGATGTAGGAGTCATCGCCACGGTAACTTACACCGATGTTTCTGGCGAAGGGCTGGTGACTGATGTTACGTATGAGTTTACCACTGCCGTCACCGGGTTCACGATCAATGCCACATCAGGCGAAATAAGTAAGACGACCGACGCAATTGAGGGAGCCAATAATCTCTCCGTGACAGCAATCACAAATGTAGGCGTGGTTACAGCTTCTGATTTGGTGGTGGTCACCGTTGGAGCTGCTCCCACAATTGAGTATTTCCAGCAAGACGGCACGACACCATTGACCGGAGTTACTCTTTCTCCCTGGTCTGCCTATGCCACAGTTAGCCCCACACTAAATGGTATGGACGCAGCTGGGGGATATGAGCTGATAGTACCGGCTGAGTTGGAGGCTCATTCCGATGATCTCTCCGTAGATGCCAACGGCGCAATCTTAATAGCTGCTGACGCTGAGTTGCCAGAAGGTACCTATGCAATAGGCGTAACCGTGACCAATGGTGGAGCCATTTCAAAAAATTTCACCAGCGTATTTACCGTGACTGTGGAGATCAGATGGGAGGAAATAGTCAATGATCAACTGAACGAGACAGACGGGACAGATGGGGAAACCCCACAAAGCTTCTATGCAAACTGGGCAGCCTATGACAATGGATCCGGTTCTGGCTGGAGACGAAAAATCAATGCACAAGGCCAATACGGAATTAGAATTTTCAAACCTGATTATCAAGCCACAGATGCAAGTCTTACTAGGGTATTAAGTGTTTCAGGATACAAAATATTAGAAGTGAATTATGGTGAATTAGTCAATAATTCGAATAGCCTGATGTTTTGGGATTCATATGACAGAGCCCTTTACTATGGATCCGATAATGCCGACATTTCTGGAGGAGGCTTTAACCCAGCTAATTGGTCTGATCTGATTCCAACCACAGATGCTGAGTGGACTCAGACTGTTGTCTGGAATGAGCCAGCCTACTCGTATGTCCGTGAGATTGATCTCACCGATTATGAAGATACAGACATGTATTTGCACTGGCGAGTCACTCCAAGTGCCACAAGCGTAGCTTCCGAAAACAGCGGTCAGTGGTGGGTGGATTACTTGGTCGTCAATGGAGCCAGTATTTTCAACGCTGAAGAAGAATAAAAACCATGAAGAATAGTATCGTAGTAGTTGCCTTGCTCAGTGCTGTTGCTTCTTTCGCTCAGAAGCCCATCTACCTCAACCCTCAGGCTTCAATTGATGAACGATTGGACGACATCATGAGCCGAATGACCCTCGAAGAGAAAATTGGTCAGATGTGCCAATACGTGGCGCCTCTGCACATTGCCGAAACCAAAAAACGAATCAAAGGCGAAGAACTCATCCACAACGATCAATGGGGCATGTACCCGGGTATGAGCACGGAAGATTTGAAAGATTTGGTTTCTCAGGGAGTGGTGGGATCATTTCTTCATGTAAAGGATGCCGCTGAAGCCAATGAACTGCAGCAGCTAGCTAGCAAAAGCAGGTTGAAAATTCCATTGCTAGTAGGTATAGATGCGATTCATGGCCATGCCATGATCTACGGAAGCACGGTCTACCCGACCCAGCTAGGTCTTTCAAGCACTTGGGATGATAACCTGGTTTACAGAGTAGCGGCTGCCACTGCCAAGGAGGTTCGCGCCACCGGCATGCATTGGACGTTTTCCCCAAATGTGGACGTAGCTCGTGACCCAAGATGGGGACGAACTGGTGAAACTTTTGGCGAAGATCCATTCATGGTCACTCGAATGGGCGTAGCGTTCACCAACGGCTATCAGGGAGATTTTGGCCCTGACAATGTTTTGGCTTGCGCCAAACACTTCATCGCAGGAAGTGAACCATACAACGGCACCAACGCCTCGCCGATGGATGTTTCCATGAGACAACTTCGAGAGATTTGGTTGCCACCATACAAGGCCCAGGCCGATGCAGATGTATACACCTTTATGGCTGCTCACAATGAGATCAATGGTACCCCGGCCCACAGCAATAAAATGCTGCTGAATGACATACTCCGTGAGGAGTGGGGCTACAAGGGTTTTGTCGTCTCCGATTGGATGGACATTGAGCGAATTGCCAAGATTCATTACGCTGCGGCCGATCAAAAGGAATCGGTGAAACTTAGCGTGTCAGCTGGCATGGATATGCACATGCACGGCCCTGATTTCCTTGAACCGCTCGTGGAGTTGGTCAATGAAGGAGAAATTGATAAGAGTAGAATCGATCAGGCCTGCCGAGCCATTCTTCGCTCCAAATTCATGCTGGGGCTTTTTGAAAACCCGATGGTCAATGTGAAGCAAGCTGAGAAATCACTCTTCGTAGCGGAGCATCAAAACCTGGCTCTTGAGGCCGCTAGGAAATCTATCGTGTTGCTGAAAAACGATGGACTTCTTCCTTTTACCAATCAAAAGAAAATTCTTATCACCGGTCCAAATGCACATAATCATCGAGTGATGGGAGACTGGGCACTGGAGCAGCCGGAGGAAAGAATTTCCACAGTTTATGAAGGGTTCCAACAAGTTTTCAATGATGCCCGGGTGGATTTTGTCAACAGCGGAGAGAGCTTAAGAAATCCGGATCAGCAAATGCTGGAAGAGGCGATCTCAAAAGCTGAAGGATACGATGCAATTGTGGTGGTTGTCGGATCGAACTCACTTCGATACGAAAAAATGGAAAAAACCTGTGGCGAGAATGTGGGTCGTTCCACCATCAATCTTTTAGGAAATCAGTTGGAATTGGTGCAGCGATTGCATGAAATCAACAAGAATGTGGTGGTCGTTTTCGTGAACGGTCGGCCGCTTTCAGAACCCTGGATTTCTGAGAACATTCCAGCCATTATCGAAGCATGGGAGCCGGGTTCATTTGCCGGTCAGGCGATAGCCGAAGTAGTGAAGGGCGAAGTAAACCCTTCTGGGAAATTGACCATGAGCTTTGCTCACCACAGTGGTCAGTTGCCCATGGTTTACAATCATAAGCCATCCAATTTCTTTCATAAATACATTGACAGTCCGTCCAAGCCGCTTTACCATTTTGGTTATGGACTCAGCTACACCACCTTCGAATACAGCGATGTGAAATTGAGTAAAGCTGAAATTACTCCATCTGAAATGCTGAGGATCACCGTACAAGTCACCAATGTCGGAGAGGCCGACGGAGATGAAATAGTGCAGCTCTACATCCGAGATGAAGTTTCATCTGTTACCAGACCAGTCAAGGAATTGAAGGATTTTCGGCGAGTCAGCTTGAAAGCGGGTGAATCCAAAACAGTCTCATTCGAGGTAGGCAAGGAAGCTCTGGCCTTCTATGATTTGGACATGAACTATGTCGTGGAGGAAGGCTCATTCAAAATAATGGTCGGCGGATCATCACGTGATGAAGACCTGAAAGTCGCTCAATTCGATGTGACTGAAACCAAAAAAATAGAACAATAATGGGGACTAGAATAAAAACAACAATTTTTACAAAACCTATGGCATTTATCGCCACGTATTGGGGACTAATCATTCTTGCATTTCTCACACTAAGTGGGTTCGAGAAAGCACAAGAGCAACGACCCAATATCATCTTCATAATGAGTGACGATCATGCCGCTCATGCCATCACAGCATACGGAGGGATTTACGATGAGTACCTTCAGACTCCCAACATTGACCGCATTGCCAATGAAGGAATTCGCTTCGAGAATGTGCTCTGCACCAATGCCATTTGTGGGCCAAGTCGAGCGGCAATTCTGACAGGCAAATACAGCCACCTAAATGGCTACTACAAAAACGAAAGCGGGGGACGATTCAATGCCGATCAATGGACATTTCCGCAAGAACTTCAGGAAAACGGCTACCAAACTGCGATAGTTGGGAAATGGCACCTGGGCACTGAGCCGGTTGGTTTCGACTATTACAAATACCATGACAACCCAGGCCAGCAAGGATTCTATTACAATCCGATCTATAATGACAATGGCACGCAGGTGCAGGTGGAAGGCTATGCCACCACACTCACCACGGACTTTGCCCTTGATTGGTTGGAATCCAACGAGGAGTCAAATCAGCCATTCATGCTCATGCTTCAGTACAAAGCTCCGCACAGAAATTGGTACCCTGAGGAAAAATACGTTGACCTGTTTGGTGATCAGGAATTGCCGTATCCCGATACCTTCAACGACGATTATGCCGGCCGAGAAAAAACAGCTGGTGACACGGACATGACCATGGACTTCTTCAACAGAAAAGACATGAAACTTACCCCACCCGAAGGGCTGGAAAACGGCGAGTTGCAAAAATGGCTTAGCTGGGGAAACAAGCGAGGTTTCGGTGAAGGTTGGTTGCCAAGCGACACCATGTCCGTGGAGGAGGCGAGAAAGTGGAAATACCAGCGCTACATCAAAGATTACCTAGCCTGTATAAAATCTGTGGACGATCAAATCGGGAGAGTGCTTGAGTACTTAGATGAAAAAGGGTTAGCCGAAAATACAATTATCGTTTACACCTCCGATCAGGGATTCTACCTTGGTGATCACGGATTCTTCGATAAGCGATTCATGTACGAGCCGTCATTGAAAATGCCGTTTGTTCTACGATACCCTAAAATGGTCAAAAAGCCGTCGGTAAACGAGGACGTGATTACGAATATAGATTTTGCACCGACTCTTCTTGATCTCGCCGGAGTTGAGATTCCTCAGGATGTGCAGGGCAGAAGCTTCAAAAAAATAATAGCAGGCAAGACGCCAAAGGCTTGGGATCAATCCATGTATTACCACTACTATGAATTCCCTTTTTGGCACCACGTGCAGCCACACTATGGCATCAGAAACCAGAGGTATAAGCTCATTCATTTCTACTACAGCGTGGACGTATGGGAGTTCTACGATCTGGAAAGGGATCCTAATGAAATGAACAATGCGATCAATGATCCTAAGTATGCACAGATCATCGCTGAAATGAAAGAGGACTTAAAAAAGAAACAATCCATCTACGGTGATGATGCGTCACTGGAAGATTTTAGAGACATTACGGATAAGGATTTTGGTCAAATTTCAGGAAGTCACTAACTACACCAAAATGAAACGAACAACCATTGTTTTCCTTCTTCTAGTAGTTTTCACAGCAGCTTTTTCACAAGAAAAGCAGAACGTGCTCTTCATCGCGGTAGACGATCTGAAACCACTGCTTGGAGCCTACGGAGACAAAACAGCCATCACTCCAAATTTTGATCGTTTGGCAGCAATGGGAACCACCTTCACCAACGCCCAATGTCAGCAGGCCGTGTGTGGCCCTTCACGAGCCAGTTTATTGACAGGCCTCTATCCCGATCTTACCGAAGTATGGGATTTGAAAACTCAAATCAGGGATAAGAACCCAAACATCCTCACATTGCCCCAGCACTTCAGCCAAAATGGATACGAGACGTTTGGTACAGGTAAAATTTTTGACCCCAGAAGTGTGGACAATGGGCTCGATGAAATTTCCTGGTCTCAGCCCTACGTGATGCCCAAAGTGCCGGATGACGACATGGGTGCCGTATTGGGTACATATTTCTCTGATGAGAATAAGGAGGCATTCAGAAAACTTCAGGAAGAAGCCCAATCAAGAAGAATGGAAGGCGTGAAACTCAATAACTTCCTCAGAGAAAGATTCAAACCATCTACCGAATCAGCCGATGTAGCAGACGAAGAGTACTTCGATGGCATGGCCACCACTATTGCCATCGACAAGCTGAATGAGTTTTCAAAAAGCCAAAAGCCCTTCTTTCTTGCCCTGGGATTCAAAAAACCACACCTCCCTTTTGTAGCTCCAAAGAAATACTGGGACTTATATGATCGCGATAACATCCCCTTGGCCGAATTTCAAAAACGAGCTAAAGGAACAACGGAGCTTCCTTACCATGATTTTGGCGAATTACGGTCTTATACTGATATACCCGAATTTATTGATGCCAGAGATCATGTGAGAGAGGAAAAACAACGAGAATTGATTCACGGGTATTACGCTTGCGTCTCCTACATCGACGCTTTACTTGGAAAGGTGCTGGATGCGCTAGAAGCCAACAAACAAAATGAAAATACCACCATCGTATTGTGGGGCGATCATGGATGGCACTTGGGGGATCATGGCCTATGGGCGAAGCATTCCAACTTTGAACAGGCTACAAGAGCACCATTAATCTTTGTCGACCCTTCAATGAAAAAAGGACAGACAAACGATTCACCCGTGAATTTCGTAGATATATTCCCTACGCTATGTGACTTAGCCGGAATCACAAAACCCGATCACCTTCAAGGTATAAGTCTGAGTCCGATCCTTTCTGGGAAACAATCCTCAGTGAATGAATTCGCAATAAGCCAATTTGGAAGAGGGCAAACGGAAGGATACGCCTTAAGAAATGATCGCTATCGCTATGTAGCCTGGTTCAAGGATGGCAACACAAATGCCGACGCTACCATTCTTGCTAAGGAATTGTACGACTACAAAAAAGATCCCTTAGAAACAGAAAGCATCATCGCTTCGGAGCGGGAGTTAGGAGATCAACTGCACAGTCAACTGATGGCATTTTTGGCACAATTAAATGCAGACAAAGTTGCCTTCAAGAAAAGCATGAAAGGCACATCGAAATCAGTAGAAATTAAGCCGATAGCCATTGAATCAAACGAAAGCAACCTACTCAAAAACCCCGGATTCGAAGATGGAAACAAAGGCTGGATTACATTCGGAGACGTGGAAGCAGAATTTGTGAACGTAAATGCGCACAGAGGAACCGGCGCAGTTCTTTTGCCAAAGACCAGAATTGGGATCATGCAGAAAGTGGAGTTGAAACCAAATACTGAATATGTTTTATCCGCGTGGATAAAATCATCCAATGGGGAGGCAGTGATACTAAATGTCAAAGGCCATGGATCCGATGAGGTAAAGGAACAATACGCAGGCAATGAGTACGGGCAAGTTTCACTGCGCTTCACCACGGGTAATAATCCTTCAGAAGTCAAAATCAGGGTGATGAAGTTCAACAAAAGTCATTCCTCTGATGCATGGGCAGATGACTTTGAGTTGAGAGAGGCAGCACCACCCAAAGTAGGCCTGAGAGAAATTCTGGATGGGAAGTTCGGTGGTGAATTTTACTTGGGTGCCACCATTGCTTCCAAGCAACTTGGTGGCATTGAGGAAAAACTGCTCATAGCCAATTTCAATTACACCGTGTCGGAAAATGCAGTGAAGCAAACTACCGTACATCCTGAGCCGGGCGTTTGGGATTGGTCCAAGTTTGATCCGATCCTAAAGATGGCAGAGAAGAATGATATAATGGTTCGCCTTCATGGGCCTATCAGCCCACAAGCCTCCAAGTGGGCAAGAAACGACAGCCGGAAGGGGGCTGAACTTGAGAAAAACATGACCGAATACATGACCGAGCAATGCAAGCGCTACAATGGCCATCCAAACATTAAATGGATGGATGTGGTGAATGAAACGGTGGAAAGAGACGGATCTTGGTTTGGCCCAAAACCGGGTGAAGAGGATTGGGAAAACCCATGGACGATCATTGGTTCTGATTCTGACAAGAATAAAACGCCCATTTACATTTCAAGGGCTTTTGAGATTGCCAATAAATATGCGCCGACTATTAGCCTGGTGTACAACCAGCATGGAGGTATGGAGCCAGAGATGTGGGAACGAGTGAAAGAAACGATTTTGTACCTGAAAGCTAAAGGACTGAAAGTGGACGGAGTGGGTTGGCAAGCGCATATCAATAGCGACGAGGAGTTGCCATTTGACCCAAAACAATTGGACTACCTATCTGCATTGATCGACTGGGCACATGCCAATGAGTTGGATTTTCATGTAACCGAAATTGACTACCGCATCCAAGAAGAAGCGACGGATGAATATCTAAAGAAACAGGCGGATGCTTATGCTAATATTTTGAAGGTGTTGCTTTCCAAGCGATCATCTGGTGTCGTCACCTACAACACGTGGGGGCTTACCGATGGATCTGGCCGACATGCTGATAAGGCCAGATTTATGTTCTCCCAAGAAGGCGAGCCTAAACCTGCATTCTATGCGATCAAAGAAGCACTGGAAAATCCAGAATCGCCACTCGTCGTGAAGCAAGCTAAATCGCTGATGGATGAGAATTTTGATAACGGTGAGCTGCGGGGAAATTGGATTTCTTTCGGTGATACTAAGCCTGCCCCCGTGTCTGGTAAAGGTGTTGGAGGCACTGCGGCGGTTGGCATTCTCGGTGATAAATCCGGCATCAAATACTCATTAAGTGAGCTGGAATCTAACTCGTCCTACAAAGTGGAAGTTTGGATAAATGCAACTCCCGAAATGAAAATGGCCTTTAAAATCAAAGGGTTGCCGGATGAACCCACCACCAGCGTAAACCGGACAGGACAATACCGAAAAGACATATTAGAGTTCACAACCGGAGCACGTTTCACCGATGCGGAGCTAATTATCAACCGATGGGAAACAGGCATGGAAGGATACGTGTATGTGGACAATGTCTCCATAGTGAAAATCGAAAATCGGTGAAAGCACTCATATTTTTCATACTGGCATTCGCTTCAAGCCTGAGCTTTTCTCAAAACAAAAATGTTCTCTTCATTATCGTAGATGATCTCAAGCCTACGCTCAATTCCTTCGGCGAATCACAAATCATTTCCCCCAATATCGATGCATTGGCTGCTTCTGGAGTAGCCTTCACCAACGCCCATGCCCAGCAGGCTGTTTGTGCACCATCCAGAGTAAGTTTCATGACGGGTATGCGCCCCGACTACACCAAAGTGTGGGATCTTAAAACCAAAATGCGGGACATGCGGCCGGATATCCTGACCATGCCGCAGTATTTCAAGCAAAATGGATACACCACTTTGGGGCTGGGCAAAGTGCTACATGGAGCCGTCAAAAACGACGCTCCATCCTGGACTGAAGATTTCATAGAAGATACAGATTTGGCCTATGCCGAGGGCTATCCCATGCCAGCCAACAAAGACTATCAAAGCAAAGAAGCTCAGGCCCTCTACTCCAGACTCGCCAAAAAATACCCCGGCGACCCTAATAGCGATAAGGTGTGGCTGGCTGTGAACAAGGAATTCAAAGAGTTGGGAGTGCGCCGATCCACGGAAATGGCCAATGTGCCAGATGATGCCTACGCCGATGGGGCCATTGCCCTGCGAAGCATCGAAGAAATGAGAAAATTCCAGAAAGGGAAGAAACCATTCTTTCTTACTGTCGGTTTCCACAAGCCACACCTCCCGTTCGTTGCACCAAAGAAATATTGGGATTTGTATGATCGTAATGAAATTGAGCTCGCAACCTTCCAAGAGCAAGCTTCAGACTCGCCAGAGTTTGCCTACCATACTTTCGGAGAGTTAAAAAACTATTCGGATATCACCGAAGCGCTCGAAGAAAATGGAGCGGTGCTCGAGAGCAAGCAGCGCGAATTGATTCATGGCTATTATGCCTCGGTTTCTTATGTAGACGCTCAAGTCGGACTGTTGATGGACTATCTGGAAAAATCCGGATTGAAAGAAAAAACGCTGGTGGTACTTGTCGGCGATCATGGCTGGCATTTGGGTGATCATGGCTTGTGGAACAAACACTCGAATTTCGAACAGGCCACTCGCACGCCTGTCATCATTGCAGGAGCAGGAGTAAAGGCGGGTATCAAAAATGCCAGTCCCGTGGAATTGGTTGATGTATTCCCAACTATTTGTGATTTCACTGGCCAGAAAATCCCTGACCATCTGGAAGGAAACACACTCAGGCCAATTCTTGCCGGAAACGAAATGTCTGTGAAAGATTTTGCCATCAGTCAATATCCTCGCCACGGCGAGCGTATGGGATATGCGGTTCGAAGTGGTCGCCATAGATACATAGCATGGTTCGGCGGTGACTATGAGAACCGCATATCCTATGACGAGAGCCAACTTATTGCTGAAGAATTGTACGATTACGAGACGGATCCATTGGAAACAAGGAGCTTTCATAACGATCCCCAATATCAGTCGGTCAAGGCCGAAATGAAATCCATGCTCATACAATCGGTTTTCAAATGAGGAGTTGGGTAGGCATTGGATGGTTATGGCTTCTGACACTTGCCACTACTGCACAGAATCGACCCAATATCCTTTGGCTCTCAGTGGAAGACATCAGCCCGATGTTATCCATGTACGGAGATTCCACAGCCAAGACACCAAACCTTGACCGACTGGCCTCCGAAAGCTTGATCTTCAACCATGCGTATTCTACTGTCGGGGTTTGTGGGCCATCAAGATCATCCTTAATAACAGGAATGTATCCTGCTTCCATCGGTACGCACCACATGCGTACAGGCAAAGACATTGCAGGATGGGGAACCCGAAAGTACGACGGTGAATCCAATGCCGTGGACATCAATGGGGATCCCGTGCCACACTACTCTGCCGTCATTCCTCCCGAAGTGAAATGCTTCACGGAATACTTGAGACGGGCAGGCTACTACTGTACAAATAATCCCAAAACAGATTACCAGTTCGCTGCTCCGCTTACGGCCTGGGATGCCAATGGAAACGGCGCACACTGGAAAAATAGACCCGATAAGAATCAGCCTTTTTTTGCCGTTTTCAATCATGATGTGACTCATGAGTCCAGAATATGGAAACGAAAAGACGAGCCACAAACGGTAGATCCTGGAGCCGTTCTATTACCACCCTATTTCCCTGATACAGAAGTGGTGCGAGGAGATGTGGCCAGAGTCTATTCCAACATAGAGGTAATGGATAAGCAGATCGGGGAGAAACTGAAAGAGCTGGAAGAAGCCGGACTGATGGACAACACCATCGTCTTTTTTTTCAGCGATCATGGCGGCCCTTTGCCAAGAGGGAAAAGGGAGCATTATCCGTCTGGTCTTCAAGTGCCAATGATGGTTCGTCTACCTCACCATCTGAAACAAGAATTAGTTGATGACATGATTTCGTTCGTGGATTTTGCACCAACAGTCTTGTCGCTCGCAGGAGTGGAGATACCGGAGCACATGCAGGGAAAAGCCTTTCTTGGTGACCAAGAATCAAAGGCACGACGCGAGTATATTTTTGGTACAGCCGACCGCTTCGATGAATTTTCCGATCAAGTCAGAAGCGTAATCTCAAAGGACTATGTCTATGTTCGAAATTACCACCCGGAGCTGTCGGCTTATAAGGACAATGACTACCGAAAGAACATCAACATGATGAACGAAATGCTGGTAATGCATAAGGCAAACAAGCTAAATGAAGCCCAATCCTATTGGTTCAGAAGTGAGAAAACAAAGGAAGAATTTTACGATCGAAGAACCGATCCACACTGCTTGCGCAACCTCGTGTCGGAGGGACAACACCTCCCTGTCATCTCCGCCATGCGATCAAGTTTGACCAACTGGGAAAAGGAAATTGATGACAAAGGGGGCATCCCTGAAAAGGAGCTTCTCTTGTCGATGTGGCCTGAAGGCATTCAGCCCAAAACGGCGAGTCCGGCAGTGAACAGATCTAACAAAAAAATTGTCCTGACCTGCACCACAGAAGGCTCGTCTATTGCGTACCTGATTAGTGATCAGGAGATGACACCCGACTTGGATGCAGGTTGGCTTCTGTATTCATCGCCAATCGAACTTGAAACGAGAGAGATTCTTTATGCCATTGGAACCCGAATTGGGTTTGAGGATAGTGAGATGGTGGTTTTCACTAAATAGCTTTTAAACCTCTTCGAACACCTTTCAAACCCAGAATCCACCTCGTATTCCAATATTTGCTTTGTGAAATTATCAAAATCCATTCTGATCTTCATTTGTCTTTGCGAAGCTGCTACGGTGCACGCGCAGCAGAAGAACGTCTTGTTCATCGCCGTGGATGACCTCAAGCCATTGATTGGCGCGTATGCACACGAAGACATTATCACTCCGAACTTCGATCGGTTGGCGGCAATGGGCACAACGTTCACCAATGCCTCTTGTCAGCAATCCGTTTGTGCTCCGTCACGAGCCAGCTTACTCACTGGCTTGTACCCCGATCAGACGGAGGTTTGGGATTTGAATACACTCATTCGGGACAAAAATCCCAACGTGATCACTTTGCCGCAGCATTTGAGAAGTGCAGGGTATGTGACCACTGGTGCCGGCAAGATGTTTGATCCACGCTCAGTGGACGAAGACTATGATGCCCTTTCATGGTCTCAGGCCTATCTGCATTCGGTCGGAGATGAATACCACGCCAATTCTAATTCAGGTTATAAAGGCTATTTCGACCCACAGGTACCGATTGATGATGCCGCCTTTGAAGCATATATGGTCGAAAATCCTTCTGCGGATGAAAACGAAGCAGTTAAGCTTTTTCCAAAAGCCAAGCCAACCACAGAGTCCCTAGATCTGCCAGACAATGCCTACAAAGACGGAGCAACCACTGAGTATATCCTGGAGAAATTAGAGGAGTTGGCTGATGGCACTTCGTCGTTCTTTCTTTCAATAGGTTTTTCAAAGCCACACTTGCCGTTCGTTGCTCCGAAACAATACTGGGACATGTATGATATTGAGGATATCGACATTCATCCCTTTCAAGAGCAACCATCAGATGTCCCTGAGTTGGCTTGGCGCACGAATGGAGAAATGACCAATACGTATTCGGATGTGCCCTGGCATAAAGACCGTAATTTGAATGAGGCCGAGCAAAAACACTTGATCCATGGATACATGGCTTGTGTCTCCTACATTGATGCCCAGCTTGGAAAAATCCTCGATAAGTTAGATTCCGAGGGGTTGACTTCCAGTACTACCATAGTTTTATGGGGCGATCATGGCTGGCACCTTGGCGATCATAACATGTGGGCCAAACATTCCAACTTCGAGCAGGCTGTGATGTCTCCGCTTATGATAGCAGATCCTGAAGTTGGCCTGGCAAACTCCGTCAGCGACTCACCTGTGGAGCTTGTGGATGTATTTCCTACACTCTGTGCATTGTTAGGCCTCACGCCTCCAAATGACTTAGATGGAAAATCACTTGTGCCAATCCTTGAAGACCCGTCAATGAAAGTGAGAGAGGCGGCCTTGTCCCAATACCATCGTACTGAAGGCGGTGTGCCGCACATGGGCTATACACTGCGAGATGGACACTATCGATACACCAAATGGGTGCAGATGGATTACGAGGAAGGCGAGAGATACGGGCCGAGCATAGGTACTCAATTGTATGATCTGGCAGCTGATCCTCATGAGGAAACAAATTTGGTTGGCAATGTAGAATTTGATGATGTGGTGGACTACTTCGAGTCATTATTTTTAGAGCGAAACATTGCCCAGAGTACACCCAGTAGCTTTCTTGAAGTGGAGCTTTGTGCGGAAAGTTATGAAGCTCCGGATGGTGCCATTTATACTCAGGATGGAACATACACTGCAATAGTAGAAGCCAAAAATGGAATGGATAGTGTGGTCACGATCAGGCTGAATCTTGGAAGCGGAGAATTGATCAACACCGTGACGGTACAGGACGATGTGCTCACTGCGGATATACAAAACGCAGCTTACCAGTGGTATGCATGTGCAACTTCAATGGCCATAGAGGGCGCCACTGGTCAATCGTATACGGCCACTGCCACAGGGCTATATCAAGTGAAGATCACTTCAGATTGCGGGACGGTGACCTCCGCCTGCATGTTTGCGGTGGTGAATGGGGTCTTAGGAATCGACGATCTGGAGGAGCGAGCGATACTCTTCCCGAATCCCACGAGCGATGGCCGTTTAACGATTCAGTTTAATAGCTCTCAAAATGCAGTTATTAAACTTCTTGATATGAGCGGGAGGGTGCTTCGAACCATGAACTCATCAGGTTCAGAAACCACGCTCAGTATCCAAGAGTCTTCTGGTGTTTACCTGCTTATGATTGAAAGAGAGAAGGGGACGGAGGTGCGAAGAGTGAGGGTGGATTAGCCGACCTCCTGGCTGGAGCGTATCATAGGCCGATGGGAAGACTCACGCCCGATCGCTCAGCGAGTCCCTGCTGGGTTAGCCCATTGGTCAGGCGATTTCTTTTTAGATTTTCAGCAAGCTTTCGTTGTGCTTAGGAGGGAGATATAATTAACATTATAGTAGTACAAATTCCTTAAAATGCGCATAAGTAATATTATAGTGTTAGTTATTCTTAAATATTTGATCGCGCATCTACAGAAAATTTTTTCATGACCTGAGCAAAAGAAAAAGGGCCACCAAATGGCGGCCTCATTTTCTATGATTAGCTATTACTTGACTTTCTATTTCTTTGGTTGTTTCATCTTGCCCTTCTTGGATTTCGCTGGGTCTTCGATGTAGGCATTCACTTCCTTTCTCCAATCCTTTATTAGAGCAAGGAGTTCATCTCGCTTTTCTGGCATAGTGCTCGCCAGGTTGTTTTGTTCTCCTTCGTCCTGAGAGAGGTCATACAGTTCCACACGCTTTTCCTCATAGAAGTCCAGCAGCTTGTAGCTTCCAAGTCGCACAGCGGTGTTAGGATAGTCCCCCGTGCTGGCAGGGCGTGCTTGTGGAGAGTGCCAGAAGATCGGACGGTCATAGGTGTTTTGTTCCTTACCCATGGCAGCTTTTGCAAAGCTTACTCCATCAAGGTGTTGTTTTTCGTTAAGAGGCAAACCGGCCAACTCCAGCAGGGTTGGATAATAGTCCGTGCCTGTGATGTACATATTGGTCGTGCCTTCTTTGATTTCATTGGCCCAGGCCACAAACATAGGGATGCGAACTCCTCCCTCATAATTGTGACCTTTTCCTGCTCTGAGTGGAAGGTTGGAGGTGGCCAACTTTCGGTTGTTACCACGATTAGAAAGCCCACCATGATCCGAGGTGAACACGATAATCGTATTCTCATAAACACCCTTTTTCTTCAGCGCTGCAATCACTCTTTGCAGGCTTTCATCAATGCTTTCCACCATTGCGGCGTACACTTCATTGTCCTGCTGTAGCTTGGTATCCCCGGTGGTTTGTTCGAAAGCGAATTGCTCTTCGGCATTATCTCCATAGAGCTGTCTGGCCTTTTTGCGATAGGCTTTCACTTTTTCTTCCTTTCCCTCAAAAGGTGTGTGCACACCGTAGTGGGAGAGGTATACAAAAAATGGCTGATTTTGATTTTGGATAAACGATACTGTCTTGTCTGTCAGGTGATCGGTGAGGTAGTAGCCGTCAGGTGCATCATCGAGATTTTCAATGTCCTTCTCATGCCCGTTACCATTGCTCGTTTGCTTATTATATGGCTGAAAATACGACTTAGGAGCACCTGCATGCCCACCCCCGAAGTTGAAGTCAAAGCCCTGTGTATGCGGGTAGGATTCGTCGGAAGCAAGGTGCCACTTGCCTGCAAAGAAGGTGGAATAACCCGCCTCTTTAAACGCCTCTGCCATGGTGATTTCTTTGTTCTGCAACTTTCCCTCGCCTTGGCCTGGGCTGCCTATGCGAGCAGGATATCGTCCCGTGATCATGGCATATCGAGAGGGTACGCATCTGGGATGTGCTGCATATGCATTGCTGAATTTCATTGCTTGCCCGGCCAGTGCGTCTATGTTAGGCGTTTCATAAAACTCCGACCCGGCATAGCCTACATCTCTCCACCCCATATCATCCACTAGGAAGAAAACGACGTTGGGCTTTTCTACCTTGGAGGTGGCTTTTTCCTTAGATTGTCCCAGTGCCCAAAAAGTAAAACTTATTATCAATAGGCTGATTAGAAGCCGAAGAAGGAGTTCAGGATTTCGTAGGATAGTTCGCATTGTTGTGGAATTAACTCAGCAAAAATAGAAGTAGTATACTAGGCTAAAGTTTAAAATCAGTTTTATGGGGTTTGACAGTAGATGGAAATATGTGTGGACGAATTCAAACTCCATTCGTTAGAATTCGAACTAGATACTGAAGGTTATTGGCATTCTTTGGAAAATTAATTTCCAATTGATGACTACAATAACCACATACGACCCGCAGGAGGTATTGGCCTGTGCGCTGAAAATCAAAAGAAGATTCCATGGTCTTGTTCAGAAGGAGTCCAAGTTCAGGTACGTGGATGATCTTCTTGAGGTGAATAAAATTATTCGGGACTGTGAAGGTATTTTGAGTATTAAAGAATTGACAAATCAGCAATGCGCAGGGTAATCACACTTTTTGTACTTCTTAGCGCAGGCGTATCGGTTGCACAAACTGGACCTCATGAGATGGTTCGGAAGATGGGTAGGGGTATTAACCTTGGAAATACATTTAGCGCTCCTATAGAAGGTAACTGGTCACCCGTAGTGAAGGAACAATATTTTCAAGATTTGGCTGATGCCGGATTTACCAATATAAGGATTCCGTTTCGTTTCGAAAGTTATGCGGCCGAGGAAGCACCTTATGATGTGGCAGATGCTTATTTGGACAGAGTAGAAGAAGTCACCGACTGGGCTCTTGAGAGAGGCTTGATCGCGATCATAGATGTGCATGGTGATCATTGGTTCTGGGAGAGCTATCGGGAAGAAAGTGAGTATTGTGCGCTGAGTTCAGGGTGCAAGCCATCTCAGGAAACCTATGATCGGTTCATGTCTATTTGGACACATATCTCGGATCGGTTCAAAAACAAATCGGAGAACCTGCTCTTCGAGGTGATGAACGAGGCATACTTCAGCATGGATGCAGATGAGGTAGACGAAGTGAATCGTGACGTACTGGAGATCATTAGAAACAGTGGGGGCAATAACGCTACCAGAAATGTGATCGTCACAGGTGGTGGAAAGAATTCCTTCGAAGCGCCCCTGCAATTGAAAACTGCTTTTATGGAAAGCGATGATTATCTGATTGCCACGTTTCACTACTACTGGCCAAGAGCCTTCACTGCCTCGGCTGATAAGGGAGACGATGAGGACAAGCACCAAGACAATGACTGGGGTACAGAGCAGGATAAAGCAGACGTGGATGTAAATTTTGATGCTGTCAGAACCTGGTCGTTGGAAAATGATATACCGGTTTTTGTGGGTGAATTCGGAGCTGACAATGAAGGCGGTCTCGATTATGAAACAGGGGCCTATGGGAATTTTGGAGGGCCGGATCAGGCGTCCCGAGTAGCTTACTACGGATACTTAGCGGAGACTTCCTTGGCTCATGGCTTCTCGTTTGCGGCTTGGGATGCAGGGCCTGGTTCTGGAAAGACCATTCATCTCAGGACAGACAATACGACCAACGCCATTGCGGGCACTTGGGTGGAGGATATCAAAGATGCTTTGATCGCATCTGGGGATTTTTGTAGCAATGAATCCACGCTGGCTAACCCCGGCTTTGAATGTGACTTTGACGAAGATTGGTTGCTGACCGCCTCTGGTATTTCTGCAGCAAGTTTGGGAAATGCCCTTTCGCTTTCCAACCAGGGATTTGGCGGAGCGAAGGTGGAGGTCACAAAGCAGGATGTTATCGATAGAGTGACCTTATCTAATTCCCCCTTCACCCTTCCCTCAGAGGGCAATGAATTGACCGTGAGTTGTTTTGCCAAAGGAGGTCAGGAAGGATTGTTTTTTAGGATCAGAACCATCAGCCAGGTTGGAAGTCTACAAGTGATTAATACCTCCGATAATTTATCCCTTACTTCTACTTATCAGGAATTCAGTTTTGTGCACCAGCTGCCAGAAGAGGTTTCTACCGTACAAGTGCAGGTACTCTGTGGTGCAAAAGTGGGCACTTATTTTTTCGATGACTTTTCAGTGGAGAACAATGAAGCCACCATTCTCAAATCGGGCTTCAATGCCGATGAACTTAGGATTCATCAGGAGGGGCACTATTTCAAGTTAGAAAGTGATAATAAAATCGAGCGAGTTATAGTCCATGGGATGGATGGACGCATTTGGTTGGATGAGCTCGGTGCTGGTTATTCGTTTCAGGGAAATTTTGAGCAGTCAGGGATTTTTATTGTCACGGTGGTTTCAGCCAATGAAGTACAGTCGACCAGGCTTCTATCTCGATGATTATTTAACATTAGGTATATTTAATTATAAATTTCTAAGAAATGAATATAAGACCAATACTAACATCACTCACTATGATAGCGTGTTTGGGTCTTTTTGGACAAGCCACTGTGACGTGGGATGGAGGCGCTGGAACTACCAATTGGGAGGATGATTTAAACTGGGACACAGATGCGGAACCAGCAACAGGCGATATAGTTAGATTCAGTTCGGGCGGGATCATTTTAGTGACTGGAACCCCAACCAATAACCCCGGTCGAATCTCTGTTCAGACGACAGGGACCATTGTCACACTTGACTTGGATTTAACTATTGCTAACTCATCTGATAACTACGGCATTACTGTGGCAAATAATAGCACCCTTATCCTCGGTGCTGCAGGTAACAATCGGACGTTCAATATTTCTCCAGATGCGGTGAGAGATGGCATTGCCATATTTGCGGGGCAGGCAAACGCAACTATCACCATCGCAAGTTCTACCAATGTGAACATCACCCAAGGCACCAATGGATTGAATCTTCTCAACTCAACATTGAGTTTTACAAATGAGGGAACCATTACGGTTTCAGGGGCAACAGCCCGAGGGATTCGGGTAGATGGTGGCCTTTTTACTAACAATGGTTTGATTTCGGTCACCGCAAGCGTACCTGATGCCATCGAATTAAACGGAGGAACTTTTGATAACCCCTCGGGAGGCAATCTCTCAGTAACTAATGCGACGACCAATGCAATTGAACTTGCTGGCGGAGTTTTAACTAACAGTGGAACCATCACATTAACCTCCACTGTCGCTACCGATGGCATTCTTTACACCAATGGAACACTGACCAATACTAATGGTGGAGTATTGACCATTACAGCACCAACCGACGATTGCATTGACGTGAATGCATCGAATTTCTCTAATGCCGGAACCATCAATGTGACGGTACAGAGTGCTGCGAGTGCAAACAACAATGGGATCATAATCGAATCAGGTGGAGTGCTGACCAACAGTGGAACATTAAATGCAGACGGAGCGGCCAGTGGAAGTGCTCGTGCCATTCAGATTTCCGCAGGAGGAACATTGTCTAATTCTGGAACAGTCAACGTTTCGAATGGTAATCTTGGTGCTGCTACCCGAATAAATGGCGGAATCCTCAATAACAACCCTGGGGGTAGATACGAAATGAACACCACCAGAATCAGTATGAATGATGGGGCGGTCAACAATCAAGGGTTCATGAGATCCACTCATTCTGCACAGGGCATCTTGAGAACGGGAACAGGAGGCACAGCTACTAATTTGGCCTTTTTTGATTTCCTGAATACCAGCAATTTTTCCGAAGGATCTGTCGGCACCAACGTTGATGCCGGACTTGATATTAGGAATGATGCCACCACCTTTGAAGCATCGAGTGCGGACAGAGTGACCGACATAGGAATAGATGTCGCGTATACCTGGTATGCCGATGCAGCCAATACCACCCAAGTGGGTAGTAATGACGCTTCTGGTTTACTGATTTTCGAAGAAGAGGATATAGACCCAAATACTCCCTCCACAGAAACGATCTTTACAGTATACGGAGCTGATGTGACCCTCACGGCAAACAACGTCCTCCCCGTAGAATTGGTCTTCTTTGATCTGAAAAAGAAAAAAGACAAGGTTTGCGCCACATGGAAAACGGCTTCCGAACTGAACAATGAAGGGTTCGAGCTTCAGCGAAGTGTGGACGGAAGCGATTGGCAAACACTAACTTTGGTGAAAGGGAATGGAACCACCTCAGTTCCTAAAGAATACCATTTTGATGATGCATCGCCCTTCTCTGGCATCAATTACTACCGATTGGTGCAGCGAGACTTTGACGGCAGATATGAAATATTTCCAGCGCGAGTGATAGAGTGGGACACTGATTTTGTCCAACTGCAAGTGTACCCAAACCCTGTACACTGTAGCGCGAGAATAGGCATAGCAGGAAATTTACCTATCGACTCTTTCAAACTCTATGATGCTGCAGGCAATCAATTGCCTGTTTCACTAATAGACCACAACGAGCTCGACCTCAGTGGACTGGATCCGGGCATTTATTTTCTCCACTTAGAAATAGATGATTCGGAAAAAGTGGCGCGAATTCTTAAGAAATAATTAGAGATCCTCTGACATCCTGTTTGTCAGAATTCAAACCTCTAAAAACAGAGTTCAAACCTTGTTCATCCGATAGATTTCAAGATTTGCTTAGACGAAAAGCTAACTATCATGAAATCATTTTTCAATCTATCACTCACCCTGATTTTCCTATTTGTATCCGTTGCTCTATCCGGGCAAGATGCGGACATCTCTTTTGATTTTGAAACCGATGGAGACACGGAAGGCTGGAGTAAATCCGGCGGTAACCTCTTTCAGGTTTCGGGAGGGACACTCCAACACAGCGAACTCGCCAACTTCAGCGGCATCAGGACCGGACAGGGGCTAAACATAGCGGAGGCAGTCTACACCAGGATTGTCATCGTGATGAAAAACCCAACTGACTTTCCCACATTTCAGGTGATCAATCACGACTCTGGCGATAACAATTTTGGAAACGGCGAGAAAACTGATTTCACGGTTTCGACTGGTGATGCGGAGTTCCATCAATACACGGTGGATATCCCCGTAAATGCCATCAATGGAGGAGTCATCGATCAGATCGGAATCAGAGCAAAAGGCAATCCATCAGATGAGACAGTGGAATACGAATCCATCACGATCAAATCCAACAATACCAACCTGGAATGGAATTTCAACGCAGACGGAGACGCCCAAGGTTGGGTACCTACCCGTTCTACATTGTCCATCTCACAAGGCGCCCTGACCATGGATTTTGTTTCAGAGACCCAACCACCAAAAATCACAATTTCAAATCTAGCGTACGATGCTGCCAATTTCCCGCAAATAGAATTAGTACTGAAAAACACCACGGCAGTAGAAAATATTGGAGGTGCAAATGATGCCCAGTGTATGAGGGTGGTAACAAATAGTACCACCGAAGGGACGCAATTCATCACATTTGATCATTCGGGATCAGATACCGAATTCCAGACCTACACCATCGACTTAAGTGGTTTTGCCAAATACTCTGGCACTATCGACTACATAGAATTTCATGGGGTAAGAGATGGAAATCCAGGATCAATTGAGATTGATAATATCAGGCTTATTTCAGCCCTGACATCATACACGCTCACGACAGGTACTACTGGTTTTGGTGCCGTCGACCTGACCACCGGCGATTATCCCGAAGGTGAATACACCATTACCGCTACCCCAACTTTCGGCAATGAATTCGTCAACTGGACAGATGGCGGAGGAAGTGAAGTAAGTACCGATGCGTCGTACACGTTTACTCTTGATGCAGCGCTTTCTTTGACGGCCAACTTCCAGCCAACTACAGCCACCACCATAGGATGGTATTTTGATGAAGATGAAGAAGGTTGGGCAACAGTTGGAGGAGCGGCTGTTAGTGCCATTCAAGCCGATGGAGTTTTGACTTTCTCAATTGATGCATCTGCTGGCAATCCGAGAATTGAAGTTACGAACCTGGCCGTAAATGCAACAGATTTTCCTTACGCACGACTCACTATCAAAAACAGCACGGCTGTGTCGGCAGATGGCTTGGCAGCAGGAGTAGGTATGCGCTTTAGATCGGACAATTCCGAAGCGGCTCTTGGTCTTTTCGAATTCGCACACTCTTCTTCCGATGAAAATTTTAAAACCTACATCATCGACCTGACTTCAGATGGCGATTACGCTGGGATCATAGAAAAATTTGAATTTCAGGGAATCCGAGATGGAGCAACTATTGGAACAATCGAAATTGACAAAATTGAGTTAATCGCCACCCCGGCTACTTATACCCTGACTAGCCAAACTGCTGGTTTTGGGGAAATCAGCTTACCTACCGGAGACTATGCCGAAGGGTTCACTATCGTATCGGCCACTGCCCATGTTGGTAATGAATTTACCGGATGGTCAGGCGATGTGGAAACCACCCAAAACCCACTTGAATTGAACCTTGCCGACAACACTAGCCTGACGGCCAATTTCTCTCAAATCAGCGGTGAAGAAATTGTCTGGAATTTTGATGCCGATGAAGACACGGAAGGTTGGAGCCCATTGAATGCCAACCTGACTGTTGCCGGAGGAATCCTTACGATGGACATCACGGGCAACACGCCAAAACTTTTGCGCACCGATGTAGGGCTGAACCCAGACGACTATGCGGCAATGGAAATTAGGCTAAAGAACAACACGCCTGTGGGGCCGATAGACGAAACCAATACCAACATGCGCATCGGCTATGATCCGTTCACCGAGATAGATGATCAGGGAGATAAATTCTACAACATAGAAGGCACTGCCAACGATGGGGATTTTGTTACTTACATGATTCCGATTGGAGATCAGGCCAATTATGCGTCAGCTGATCACATCGAAGGGCTTCAATTCGTAGGGCCAAGGCAGCAGGGTGTCGGCACAGTGGAGATCGATTATATCAAATTCATCCCAAAACAAGAGCAAGGCATCACGTTTAGCGTACTGGAAGCTGCGATTTTTGGAGACGCTGACATCACTTTGCCCGAATTGTCAGACGCCAACCTGCCCATCGATTATTCTAGTGACAATGAGGAGGTAGCGACCGTCAGTGGAAACATACTCACTGTAGTAGGGGCTGGCACTGCCAATATCACCGCCTCTCAAAATGGGGATTCGTATTACTATCCTGCAGAAAGTGTGGTGCAGGGCTTCAGTGTATCACAAGGAAGCCAGACTATCACGTTTGATCAACCTTCCCCCGTCAGCTTCGGAGACCCCTCTTTTGATTTGGTGGGCAGCTCGGATTTTGAAGGCTTGGAAGTCGATTTTGTGACGGAGGATACGGATGTAGTGACCATTGTTGGAGGCACAGTAACTATAGTCGGAGCGGGGGAAGCAAGCATTACGGCTATTCAGGAAGGAAATAGCAACGTATCAGCTGCCGATCCGGTGATCAGAACGTTAATAGTCAATAAGGCAAATCCGGTGATTTCTATCACGCCAATAGAAGACAAATGGACAACCCAAACGCCGGTAAGTGTAGTAGCAGAAAGCACCAGTGCTGAGGCTTCATTGGAGTACAGTGTTTCGGGCCCTGCTTCAAACACCGGCAGTGAAGTAACACTTACGGGAAGTACGGGGGAAGTGACCATTACTGTTTCACAAACAGAATCAGCAAATTACAATGCCGCTGAAGAGAGTGCTTCGTTTGAGGTGGTATCATGCGATGATGTAACCGTAGGTCAAACTTCTGAGAATGTATCTTGTTTTGGAGAGGCTGACGGATCAATTGATTTAACTGTCTCTGGCGGAATAGGGTCGTACAGCATAAGCTGGAGCAACAGCGCCGATACCGAAGATCTCACAAATCTGCTACCCGGCACCTACACCGCCATTGTATCGTTCGGTGAATTCTGCTCCAAAGAAGTGGAGGTTACTATCACATCACCAGATGAAATAGTGGTGACCGGCACGACTACCGAGTCCAATGGCGCAGATGGTGCTATTGATGTGACTGTGACCGGTGGGTCTGGGTCCTTCAGTTTTGAGTGGGATAATTCAGCTATTTCTGAGGATCTGACAAACCTGCCCCCCGGAGATTACACCGTTGTAATCACAGATGATGAATCAGGGTGCGAAGTGACCGAGACCTTTACGGTGGATTCCGGAATTACTCTTTCTGCAGAAGATTTGGAAACGGTTATCAGGGCGTACCCAAACCCAACCACCGACTTCATCACGATTGGCTCAAACGCTGATTGGATTGGGTCAAGAGTAGTGCTGATGGATATGTCAGGAAAAGTGGTCAGCTCCGACATATTGGTCACAGAGAATCAGGAGTTTGCCCTGTCACATCTATCCAAAGGCAGATATTTTCTTCAAATCAAAGGTGATGCTAAGTCAGAAGTCATCTCAATACTAAAAAACTAAGGCAGTCCGCATAAGTGGACATCAAGCAGAGGGGCCATCGTTGATGGTCCTTTTTTTAGCTCCCAAAATCATATACATTTAAAGATGGTTCAACGATTCGACTTGGTATACCTCATGCTAATTTGTTTGACCTTTTCTTGTCAGCACACAGACAAGCACAATAAGGGCAAAGCGGATACCAGTGAGCAAGCCATTCCAAATGAAATGGTAATGATTCCAGGCGGGAGTTTCCTGATGGGGGGCAAATCCGAGCAAGCCTACTATGACGAATTCCCAAGACATGAAGTGACAGTTTCTGCATTTTATATGGATAAGACAGAAGTCACCAATGCCCAGTTTTTGGCATTCGTGGAGGCCACCGGCTATAGGACCATATCTGAGCGAGATATTGACTGGCAAGAAATGAAAAATCAAGTTCCTCCAGGCACACCAAAACCACCAGATTCGGTATTGCTTGCCGGGTCATTGGTTTTCCAGCAAACGAATCAACCCGTGCCACTTAATGACTACTCCCAATGGTGGCGCTGGACCATTGGCGCAAACTGGAGGCAACCCGAAGGGCCCGGAAGTACCATCGAAGATCGGATGAATCATCCTGTCGTGCACATCGCATGGGATGATGCGCAGACCTATGCTGCCTGGGCAGGCAAGCGATTACCCACGGAAGCCGAATGGGAGTGGGCGTCCATGGGTGGCAATCAAGAAAATAAATACCCTTGGGGCAATACCTCAGTAGAAGATGCTTCTGACAAAGCCAATTTTTGGCAAGGAATGTTTCCGTATCAAAATCACCTGTTGGATGGCTTCTATGGAACAGCCCCGGTCAAATCGTACCCTCCCAATGCGTTCGGTCTCTATGACATGGCAGGAAATGTTTGGGAGTGGTGCCAAGACAAATACGATGTGACCGTTTATGAAAAATACGCGGAAAGTGGAGGTGTCGAAAATCCCAAGGGATCAGAAAATTATGTGGATCCAAGAGAGCCCCTGGCACCAAAGCACGTCATTCGTGGGGGGTCTTTTTTGTGCAACGACAGCTATTGCAGCGGCTATCGAGTGGCCCGAAGAATGAGCTCCAGCAAAGACTCTGGCTTCAATCATACGGGTTTTAGGTGCGTGCAGGACATAGATAAGTGAAATCGCCGCGTTAATGCTCCGAACGCAAGAAAATTGAGAATGAATCAAGTGAATTTTCCTGCCAACTCCATCTTACAAGTTAATTTTATAGCCGGAGCTCGCTTAGGCGATTCTTGCTTACATCAAATCCACGTTATTGTAAATGAAAGTACTAGTATTCGGGGAAGTTCTTTGGGATATCATTGAGGGAAAAGAGCATCTTGGAGGCGCGCCTCTGAATTTTGCTGCACATGTCAGGCAGTGTGGTCATGAGTCTACCATCATTTCGGCGTTGGGAGAAGACGACAGAGGCAAGGAAGCGCTACAGTTGATTCAAGAATTGGGGGTGGATGCCTCTATGATCCAGCAGTCAGAGATCAGAACAGGATTCGTGCCGGTCACCTTGGTGAATGGACAGCCTGATTATGAAATCACCAAATATGTGGCTTACGATTACATTAAATCAGATGAAATAAGCAAGAAAAAGATAGCCCGGTTCGACACCTTCTATTTTGGGTCGTTGGCACAAAGAAGTCCTGATTCCAGTGAAGCCCTGAAGAAGGTATTGGAAAACCATTCCTTTCGAGAGGTTTTCTACGACGTGAACCTTAGAAAGGATTGCTACACAAAGGAAATCCTGGACTACTCCATGGGGCACTGACCCATACTTAACGTCAGCGGGGAAGAGGGGTGGGGGGTGGGGGGGTGGGGAT
>CAYORY010000004.1:0-32221 GCA_964406435.1 uncultured Roseivirgaceae bacterium
ATTTGCAGGGATTTTGAAACAAAATCTGGAAAAAATCACATCACCGATTTAACCTGACTTATGGACTTGGGCGTCTTTTTGTATTTTGTTTACATAGCCATAGGATTCGTCCTCCTTATCAAGGGTGCAGATTTTCTAGTAAATGGTGCCTCCTCCCTTGCCAAAAGATTCAATGTTTCTGATATCGCGATTGGGCTCACAGTAGTCGCTATGGGTACCTCGGCTCCCGAATTAGTGGTGAATATTATCTCAGGGTCCAAAGGTGACGCTAACGGGATAATCTTCGGAAACATCATCGGCTCGAATATTTTCAATGTTTTCCTGATCCTTGGAATTTCAGCTATCATTTACCCATTGACCGTCCAGAAAAATGCACTTTGGAAGGAGGTTCCCTACTCGTTTTTTGTGGCCATTTTATTCGTCATCTTAGTTAATGATGCATTTATCAGCAACCTGTTTAAAAATGAAACTGCCGAGAATGTACTGAGTGTATCAGACGGATGGATCCTGATAAGTCTGTTTTTGATCTTCATTTTGTACATATTCATGAATCTGAAGCGCCATCCCGAAGAGATCGAAAGTGAGGATGTCATACTTTATGGCTCCTTGAAAACCACCGTCATGATTGTCTTCGGTATAGCGGGTCTAATCTTCGGAGGTCAAATGATCGTGGACAATGCTGTCAAAGTTGCAAAAATCTTTGAAGTAAGTGATGAGCTTATCGGGTTGACAATCCTGGCGGCTGGTACATCACTGCCCGAGTTAGCCACCTCAGCGGTAGCAGCTTTCCAAAAGAAATCAGATTTGGCAGTTGGAAATATCGTCGGTTCGAACATTTTCAATCTGTTGCTGGTACTAGGTGCTACCGCCATCATCAGTGGGGACTTGACTTTCGATGTTGCACTGAACTGGGATCTTGGCTTTATGCTCGTAGGGACACTCCTGCTTTTCCTTTTCATGTTCACGCTAAATAAATTCAAACTCGACAGAGCCGAAGGGTTCGTATACCTTCTCTGTTTTATTGCCTACACGGTATTCATTATCAACCGGGGTTAATAATTTAGCCATCATTAAAACCAGACGTATGTTTCCAAAAAATCGACCTACAGGGTTGCCCTCTTGGCAAGCTCTTACCAGCCATTATGCCAAGCTCCAAAACAAAAGCATAAGAAGTCTTTTTGATGCCCACCCAGATCGGGCAAACGCATTCTCTTTAGAAAAATGTGGCCTCTATCTCGATTATTCAAAGAATCTGATAGATGAGAGAGGCTTGAAACTACTAATGGATCTTGCGAGAGACTCAGCGCTAGGCACGGCCAAAAAAGCCATGGAAACAGGCGAAAAAATTAATGAAAGAGAGGACAGGTCGGTGCTGCATTATGCGCTAAGGAGCAACAGGCAGTCCATTTTGATGGAAGGTGAAAACATAATGCCTTTGGTCAAAGACGAGCTGGCTAAA
Source organism: uncultured Roseivirgaceae bacterium (assembly GCA_964406435.1). Lineage (GTDB taxonomy): Bacteria > Bacteroidota > Bacteroidia > Cytophagales > Cyclobacteriaceae > JAAEPI01. The sequence goes on from CAYORY010000004.1 coordinate 1,460, forward strand.
ATCGAAACCATTGCAAACGCCATTACCAGCGGTCACTGGGCAGGTCACACAGGCAAAGAAATTAAATACGTCGTGAATATCGGTATTGGTGGCTCGGATCTAGGACCACAAATGGTGTGCAATGCGCTTAGGCCCTATTGGAGTGGAATTACTCCCTACTTTCTATCCAATATTGATGCCGCCCAATGGGAGGAAATTCGCGGGGAAATTGTAGCCGAAGAAACCGTATTTATCGTGGCTTCTAAAACCTTCACTACAGATGAAACCATGACCAATGCCCGCACCGTGAGATCATGGTTTATAGAGGAAATGGGCACGGATGAAGCACTTAAAAAGCACTTTTTTGCCGTTTCCACTAACATCAAGGAAGTGGAGAACTTCGGTATACCGAAGCAAAACATAGTCGGTTTCTGGGATTGGGTGGGTGGACGCTTCTCCCTGTGGTCGTCCATCGGTTTGAGTGTAGCGTTGGCGGTGGGTTTTGACCGATTCAATGAATTGCTGAAAGGTGCCAGCGAAATGGATGAACATTTTTTTGGCTCAGACTTGGAAGAAAACATGCCAGTGATCATGGCCTTGCTCACCATCTGGCAAGTGAATTTTTGTGGCCAAACGAATCATGCTATTTTGCCCTATGACCATCGATTGCGCGACTTCCCGAGGTTTTTGCAGCAGATGATCATGGAGAGCAACGGCAAGCAAGTAGATAGAAATGGAGATCGAATCCCTTACCCTACATGCCCTGTGTACTTTGGCGAACCCGGAACGAACGGCCAACATGCCTTCTATCAATTGCTACATCAAGGAACGGAAATTGTCCCCTCCGATTTCATAGCAGTGGCCAAGCCCGCACATACACATGATGAACATCACACAAAGTTACTAGCCAATTGCTTTGCTCAATCTGAAGCACTGATGGACGGGAGTGCGAACGAAGATCCATTCAGGAATTTTGAGGGCAATCGGCCCTCATCTACCCTGCTGATGGAAGAGCTGACCCCAAAAAACCTGGGTGCGCTCATCGCGCTTTACGAGCACCAGGTGTTTGTGCAAGGTGTCATTTGGAATATATTCAGCTTCGATCAATGGGGCGTGGAATTGGGTAAGGTATTAGCCAAGAAAATCGTTCAGGGAGAAGAAAAAAGTACGAATCCATCGACTAATTCTTTGCTCAAGAAGATCACGAATTTCTAAAAGTCATTTCATGGCAGAGTATTCCTGTGGCAATGCCGACATTCAGTGATTCGGCACGTCCAATTCTTGGGATGGTGACTGAATAATCCAACATCTCCAAAACCGGGGAGCTTATCCCGTGCGATTCACTTCCCATTACTAGAAGAATGGGCTTTTGCTCTTCACTCAGTTTTTTTGGAGAATCTCCCGTCATTTGGGCCCCTACTTTCACCCCTTGGAAGTTTAGGCAAAATGCCGACAAATCACCCTGAGCCACTTTTACCCGTGTGAATGAGCCCATCGTGGCACTGATGGTCTTTGGATTGTATACATCCACAGAAGACGTAGAGATGAGCAATTGATTCAGTCCGAACCAGTCGAGGGTGCGTATGATAGTACCCAAATTTCCAGGATCTGCAATGCCGTCCAGAGCCAAAATGGTCTTCGATTGATCTAAATCTGAAAGATGAAATGTTTTCATCTCAGCCACTGCCACTACCTGATCATTTGTACTGAGGGAAGAAATACCGGATATATCTTTGGCCGTAGTTTTCACTGCCTTCGCATGTCTTTCCAGATCAGGATTTGACGAAAAAAAACTTTCTGATCCTACTATATGCCTGAGCAAAAAATCAGAATTGATTAGTTCCAAAACATTTTTTTCACCTTCAATCAAAAAACAGCGTGCAGCTTGTCGGTACTTCTTAATTTTGAGCGACCTAATGAATTTCAGCTCACTTTTCGAAATCATACGCAAAAGTACGTATCCACGGGCATCTTATCTCCTTCTCCTTATTTTCCTATTCTCTTCGTGTGTAGGAACCAAATTTTTGAAGGAAGATGAGAAGGTCTTGAATAAGTACACTGTGAAGGGCATTGGCTCCACCGGCCGTGGCTACATCGAACCCTTACAGGAGCAGCAGCCCAATACGCGATTTCTATTGCCAAGCGGCCCTGCTCATCTGGTGTATATCTATGAGTTTGGTAAGGATAATTTTTTGTTTAAATACGACACCAATCGCATTGAATCCAATAAGCAAAAAATCATTCAGAAGTACGACGCTAAGATTGAAAAGGCATCTTCTGATTTCAGGAAGGATCGCTTACTGTCCAAGAAACTAAGGAAAGTCTCTAAAAAGGATCGAGCGCTGACTGAGGGCAATCAAATAATGAGGTGGGGTGAACCGATCGCAGTTTACGATTCCACAGCAACTGTAGCCACGGTAGATCATATGAGACAATTCCTCAACTCCCGAGGATACTATTCTAACAAGATCAAGGCAATTGAAGAATTCAATGGCAAAAAAGTGAACCTGGTATATGACGTGGACAAAGGAGAAGGCTACACCGTCGATTCCATCATTTATTACATTCCTGATTACCACGTGAGGGATTTAATTTTCTCTTTTGACGAAAACGAGCAAATCAAAAAGGGGAAACTGCTACAGCAACGCGATTTGTCTGCTGAAAGAACCCGGATATACGACATCATGGTGAACAATGGATATTATGCCTTCACCAAGGATCTGGTGTACTATGAAATCGACACGGTCTCTTTAGAAAAGGGACATGTCATTCTCAAGGAAATCATTGCCAGCCCGGAAGATTCCTACTACCACAAGGTGTATGTGGTGGATTCGGTCATTTTTGTGACTGATTCAGGTGTTGGAAACGTAAAAAATCTAGCCAATCAACAGAAAAATAATGTGACCTACACGTTCGGCAGGTTTCATTATTCTTCCAAAATTCTTGATTGGCACAATCAGCTTTATCCTGGCAAAGTGTACCAGAGAAATCTAGTCACAGAGTCGCAAAGACAGCTTTCTTACCTTGATAATTTCAAATTCATCAATGTAAATTTTGACACATTGGGCACCCAATTCATCGCGCATATTTTCACCAGTCCGGCAGATAGATTCCAAACCTCCACTGAAGCAGGCCTTAGCGTAACCCAAGGATTACCTGGTCCATTTGCGAGCGTGAATTTGAAGAACAGAAACCTCTTTAGAGGACTGGAGATCACCGAATTAAATTCCTATTTCAAAGTAGAAGGACTCGGTGGGGTAAGCACCCAAACAAGAACGTACTCCAGTCTTCAATATGGAACTGAGCTGTCCATTACTTTCCCTCAATTTCTTTCCCCATTGGGTAAGTTTTATAAAAAGAAAATAGCCCAGTACAACCCTAGAAGTAGGTTCAGTCTGGCATTCAACAGGGAAGATCGTTTGAACGAATACAGTCGGTCAAGTTTCAGTGCCAGCACGGCCTACATTTGGAAAGTGAAGGATCATATCAGCTACACAGTCACACCAATGGACATCAGCTATATCAACTCCAAAACAGACTCCACCTTTCAGGCATTTCTTAATGAATTGGCTCTGAGTGGTAACACCTATGCCAACACCTTCAGGTCGTCCTTTGTGAGTGCTGGCTCTGCCCAGGTCACCATCAATAATAATTACGGTGGAGGCTCCACTAGCACCTATGCACAGTTCTTTGTAGAATTTGGAGGACATCTACGCACGTTGATTGACCAGACTCCATTTGGTAAACAATTAGAATATTTTAACTATTCGAAATTCAAGGTAGACTTAAGGCGCAATATCCAACTTCATCCAAGGCAATCCATCGCCACCCGATTGAACCTCGGGGTAGCCGTACCCTACGGAGACAACAATTCCCTCCCCTATGAGCGATACTTCTTCGCAGGTGGTAGCAATAGTATCAGAGCCTGGAGGCCCAGAAGACTTGGCCCGGGATCCTATGGGGAGACCAATGCTGACGGAAGTATCGACTACCAAAGAGAACAGCCTGGGGATATTCTCCTGGAAACTTCCGTGGAACTGAGACAAAAACTATCAGGATTCGTCGATTTTGCGTTGTTCGTAGACGCTGGTAACATTTGGCTTCTCAGAAGTAGGACCGTAGATGCCTCTGACGATCCGCAGGGTGACCAAGGTAAGTTCAAGTTTGATTCGTTTGCTTCGGAGATTGCCGTGGGTGCCGGCTATGGCCTAAGGGCAGATCTTTCATTCCTTATTTTCAGGCTAGATCTTGGGTACAAAATAGTGGATCCGGCGCGTGCCAAAGGAAGCCGATGGGTGGCCGGAGAAAACGACATTCTTGACTTCAATCAGGCCGGTTGGTTTCGCCCGTTCAAGAACGCCACCTTTAATATCGGTATCGGATTCCCCTTCTGATGATCACCAAAGAGCACATATCTTCTTGGTTTCAGCAATTGCAAAATCGTATTTGCGAAGGAGTGGAAGCGGTGGATGGATTCGCGCATTTTCGGGAGGATAGTTGGGTGCGGCCGGAGGGCGGTGGCGGTAAGACACGCGTGATACAAGACGGCACTATTTTGGACAAAGGAGGTGTGAATTTCTCAGCCGTGTACGGCCCCACACCAGATAACATACTCGAAGCACTGAAACTCGAGAAAGCCGACTTCTTTGCCACGGGCGTCTCGATAGTCCTACACCCCAAAAGCCCAATAGTACCGATCATCCACATGAACGTTAGGTACTTCGAAATGTCCAATGGCGTGTTCTGGTTTGGAGGTGGCATAGACCTCACCCCGCACTACGTAGACCCAACGCTGGCCGGAAGATTTCACCAAAAGCTGCAATTCACCTGCGATCAGTTTTCGGACAGCTACTATCCCGAATTTAAGAAATGGGCGGATGAGTATTTTTTTATCAAGCATAGAAACGAAACCCGTGGCATTGGTGGCATATTCTTCGATAGACTGACCGAAAACGAGCACTTTTCTAAAGCCGATCGATGGGATTTTGTAAGGGCAATCGGGGATCTATTCTTGCCCATTTACACCGAGCAGGTAGTAGCGACCCGTGATCTTACCTATAGCGAAGAGGAAAAGAAATGGCAAATGCTGCGCAGAGGCAGGTATGTGGAGTTTAACCTCGTTTGGGACAAAGGGACCAAATTCGGGCTCGACACACATGGTCGTACAGAAAGCATTTTGATGAGCCTACCTCCTACCGCCAACTGGCTCTATGACCACCATCCTGAGGAAGGAACAAAGGAAGCGAACACGCTCTCGTGGTTGCGTCAGGGTATTGATTGGACTGGACAATGATCGAAACAGTTTCATCTCTAGATCGTGATCTTTTCCTTTGGCTAAACAGCCACGGACATCCACACCTCGACGGCCTGATGCTCTTCTTATCGGCCAAGCTGGTTTGGATTCCTCTGTATATTGGTCTCATCTATCTGCTCTACCGTGCGTATGGCATCAGTTTTTGGAAGCCGCTTCTCGGCGTACTTGTCGCCGTACTATTAGCCGATCAGCTCACGTCCTCTTTTATGAAACCCTTCTTTGAAAGACTGAGACCTTGCCACGACCCAGCTCTGGATGGCTTGGTCATCAATGTAGGAAAATGTGGAGGACTATATGGATTTGCCTCAAGCCATGCTGCCAACACCTTTGCGCTGGCTATTTTCTACTGCACATTATTTAGAGCCAGGGGATATTATTTGCTGATCCTGTGGGCTGCATTGGTCAGCTATAGCCGCATTCATCTCGGGGTGCACTATCCCGGAGACGTACTCGTCGGAGGGCTTTTAGGGGGGCTTTCGGGGGCAATAATGGCCATTGGACTGAAGAGATATGGCCGCCTCAATACCTGAAAAAGGTATCCTGCCAATCTCCGATTTTCACTTTGAAGGTATTTCTTCCCACCAGGAACAGTTCATCGTCCTTAGATCGCAGCACCAGATTTCGTGTGGTGTCGTCAAATGTGAACGAAAGAAAAACGTACTCATCGCTCCCGGATTTTAGCAAATAAAGTGTTCTTGATTTTTGATCGTACCCTATCGTACCGAAGGATAATTTCTTCCCATCACTCAATTCATATCGAACCAAATGCGCTTCTGACTGCTCAAAGTGCAAAGTAGTGGTACTGTCCTGACTTATGTATTTTCCGGAAAAGACATTGAATGTTTTTTCCAGATTGTCCTTCAAATCACCTGTATTCGCCAGCCGGGCATTGAGAAAAGTCAGATCGGAAAGTTGTTTTTTCACCTCCAACGCATAATTCTGCAAGCTATCCTCCAGAAATGCCGGGATTGAAATATGAATATAGTTCAGATTGCTCCCCAGCACTCCGTCGTGCGATGTGGACACCTTCTTCTCCCCCTGAAAACCCTCCAACCTCACAATTTTCCCCTTCACAAATCGCCCCTGATCCGAAGGAATATCGATAACAGAGATTGTGCGAGGATTCAGATCATACAAGAAAAAAGTGCGGTTGTGAAATTGTCTTTCCACTACCTTGTTTGGATTCTCTGCAGCTATGTTCTTAGTAGTAATGCTTCCGTTAGCATTGAGGTGAAACCGATTCACCCAATAGTGCTGGTTGGTATTGTCGTAATAATTGAAAGTGAGCTTACGCTCCACCCAATCGAAAGCGGCCCTGTAGGCAGCACTATCCTCTGCTATGGTTTGCGCTCCCAAAGAAAGACTCGAAAAGAGAAAACAAGCAACCAAGTTTTTCACGTCGCAAGAATGAGGAAGACAATGCTGAAAAGCAAATCTTAAATCCAGAAAAGAGGTAAATACCTTGCACTATCCGCCATGAAAATTTCCATGAAATGAATCTGATTTAGTACATTACCAGACTTAAATCACCACCTATGTTTGGGAAAACCGTACTTCGAGTTGTCGTTATAGTTGCCTCCATTCTTCTAGTCGGCATGCTCTTCAAATACCTTGATGAATCACCAGAGGACTACATCACTTCCTCTCAAGCCGAAAAATACCGAATCATGAACTACTTCGAATCGGGCAAAGCTGTGGGGAGAACAGCCCTACTTGAGTACATCCTAAAGTACGAAAACGACAGTCTGAAGATTGATTTGCGCTTGCTACAAGCACTTGAGGATAGCATCCAGGAAGTGGAAATGAAAGAACGCTATGGCTCGTCACTCTACGAGTAAGCCAACTTTTTAATTTCCTCAGCGAGTACTTTGGCAGCTTCGGGGCAATAGCGAAACCAAAGCTCTGGCTCTATTAGTTCTAATTCTTGCAACGCCAACTGACCCTCATTATCGCGAACGATATCCACCCGGCCGTAGAGAGGCACAGGTGATATCCGCCCCATTGCCAACTCGGCAAATCTGATCTCCTCACCGGTAGCTACATGATGATGTACGGTCCCGCCAAAATCATCCTGCACCCTGAAATCGCCTTCTTTGGCTCGCTTGAGCACCGCATGGGTGTACTTCCCTCCTATCAAAACCAATGTGATTTCGCCCGACAGAGGTACGCTTTCCTGAAATTCCTGAAGCATCATGGATTCCTTCCTGATTAGCTCCTGAAGGAGTAAATCATATTCCGCTACGTTATGAGAATCAATAACATACGTATGACGAGCTGCTCCAGAAATGCACGGTTTCAGCACGGCTTTTTGCCAACCAGAATCGTGGAACCTATCACTCAGAGATTGCTGCTCACCTCGCTCTATGAATTTGGTTTTGGGGATGTTTACGCCTGCATCGAGGCAGTCCTGAAGGTAGTGTTTATCCAGATTCCACATGAGCGTCTCGTAGGTATTGATCAACTCTGCCTGAGTAGCTACCCTATCGAGCCAGGCTTTGAATTCATCAATGCGATGAAAATAGTCCCACGTGGCTCGAATGAGGGCATATTTTGCGCTGCTCCAATCATAATCGGGATCGTCCCAAGCCACTCGCACGCAGGTCATACCCAGATCTGAAAGAGCTTTAGTGACCAGTTCATCTTCCTTCAAGATATTGAGATGATACTGATCCAAAACCTCCGGAGAGATATAAGCTCCTTGAGTCACAATAGCTACGTCCACTTTCTTCAAATCAGGTCAGCAGGTTTCCATCTTCATCCCACTCAGCTAACTCATTTCGCTGCGACTGGTCCACATATTGAATGTTTTCATCGTAGCTGAATCCATGGTTTTGGAGCACATGGTCCGGCACTCCATCCCATATATTTGGCGTATTTCCCTTGTATCCCAGCTCCTCTATTCCAATCTTGGACGTGTAGAAGCCAGTCAATGTCAGATTTCGAACCAGCGAGAAAAATTCAATGCCAGGAGCAAGATCCGATAGTTCATTTTCTGGATAGGCGATCAAGTCTAGAATAGATTTCTGTTGATCTTCGGAGCACGCCTGAAAAGCGAGGTTAAACTTCTCATTAGAGAAATTATCCAGCCACATTAGTCCACCTCTTATGGGCAGTTTATAACTCTCAATGTCCTTAACAATGAATGCTATGAACTCAGCGACCTGAGCATCTGAGGCAGCTTTATACCCCTCATCAGCGGGTAAAATCAAGTCGCACAGCACGGCGATAGTAGCCAGTTCATACTCCGTGAGAAAAACCTCCGAGTTGATTTTCGCATCCCGCAATTTCTCCTTTTCCGTACGGCCGTAAAGACCTCCTTTTGGAACAATGACCTCTTTTTCTTGTCCGGAGGCACACCCCACTGTGGACACCAAAGCCCCAGCACCTATGGAGCCAATCAAAAGCGATTTAATGGATTCTCTTCTGTCCATGACTAAAGGTTTTGTTGTTTGATTTGATCAATAATGTATTCCGAAGTACGCCAAGAAAGCGCAAGTATCGTCCAGGTCGGATTCTTATCTGCTTGTGAAACGAACGGTCCACCGTCACAGACAAACACGTTCTTCACATCGTGTAGTTGCTGATACTTATTAGTGACCGAGGTTTTAGGATCATCACCCATTCTAGTGGTTCCTACTTCGTGAATAATCAGTCCTGGGGGTAGCAACCCGTATTTCGAATCCTCACCGGGCTTATCGCCAAGTGGAGTGGCACCCATGCCATGGAATATTTCCTCGAAGGTATCCTGCATGTGTTTTGCCTGTTTGATCTCATGTTCCGTCCATTTATAGTCAAATTTGAGAACAGGAATCCCCCACTCATCGACCACCTTGGGGTCTATGGTGCAGCGATTGTCTTTCTGAGGTACACTTTCTCCGCGCCCTGAAATACCCACTACGGAACCATAGAATTTTCGAACGTCTTTTCTCAAGCCCGTTCCGTACCCTCCCACCGTCATTCCCAGATGTTTATTCAAGTCATTGGGATTGAACCCAAAACCATACGAAGGCATGCCCATGCCGCCCCATTGTTCGAGGTGATAGCCTCGTGGGAAATCCAGTTTCTTATTGTCCAGCCACCATGGCGTGTACACGTGCTGACCGCCCACTCCGTCTTCATTGTAGATGTCCCGGTTCATCAGATCGGGCAAAAAGGCGGCACGGCTAGCACCAGTAGAATCGTGCAGATATCTTCCGATATGGTCTGAACTATTACCTAAGCCATTAGGGTGCTGCCTGCTTTTGGAATTCATCAAAATACGGGCAGATGAGCAGGCGGAAGCGGCCAACACTACCACTTTTCCTCTGAGCTTGTACTCTCTTCTGTCCTCCTTACTTATGTACGAGATGCCAGTGGCCTTTCCATTCTCATTGGTCAGCACTTCGCGCACCATGGCGTTAGTATATAAGTCAATTTGCCCGCCATTTTTCTGTGCTGGAAATATGAGGCACGAGCCTGAGGAAAAATCTGCGTAGGCATTACATGATCTACTGCATTGTCCACAGTAGAAACACACACCCCTTTCATTATTAATTCGCTTGGTGAGCATGGACATCCGTGCCGGGATCACAGGAATACCCGCCTTCTTTGCTCCTTTGGTGTAGTACAATTCATGAAGCCTCGGCTTTGGAGGCGGTAGGAAGAAACCGTCGGGTTCATTTTCTATTCCTTCCCTAGTGCCAAACAAGCCAATGAGCTTATCCACCTTATCATAGTATGGTTTCACATCTTCATACCCAATTGGCCAATTATCGCTAAGGCCATCGGCATCCTTTCGTTTGAAATCCTTCGGCCCAAATCGGAGAGATATTCGACCCCAGTGGTTGGTTCTGCCACCTAGCATTCTAGACCTGAACCAGCCAAACTCCGTGCCCTCTGCGGTGGTGTAGGGCTCGCCCTCAATATCCCAACCTCCATAGGCCATGTCAAATTCGCCAAAGGGTCGGGTGCTGCCGGCCCCACGTCTTGGCGATTCGTAGGGCCACTTCATTTGGGTCATCTGATCAGGGTTCTTCGGATCGAAATGAGGGCCGGCTTCCATCAGTGCGATCTTGAGACCTGCTTCTGACAATATCTTGGTGGCCATGCCACCGCCCGCTCCGGATCCTACAATGATAACATCGTATTCCTTGGGGGATTCAATGATTTGCATAGGTTAGGTTTTGGAGTTCAAGGTAGGGAATTTCAGAAACTCAAAGCATACCAACATTTGAAAAAGGGGTTCGGTTGTAGATTGTTTTATATTTACGTTTTATAAATACCAAATGACAACATTTACATCTTCTCTTCCAGATGATCTTCTGAAGCAGCTAAATGCCACGGCAGAAAAATTCAAATTGCCCAAGAATAAACTTATTGAAAAGGCATTGACGGTATACCTTGATCAGGTGAATAAGGCCGAATACATTGCCTCATATAAGAGAGCAGGTGCTGACAATGAAATCATGCAAATAGCAGAAGAAGGAATGGTAGACTATCTGAAACAAGTAGATGAAGCAGGGTGAAATCTGGGAATTGTACCTGAACCCAGTGCAAGGCAGTGAACAGTCAGGACGAAGACCAGCACTGATTGTAAGCGGTGATTTGCTGAATACCTATCTGGGTGTCGTAATAGTCTGCCCCTTAACCACTAAAGTGAAGAATTACAAAGGTAATCTTGTACTTGAGCCAAACGATCAAAACAATCTCAAGCAACCTTCGGAAGTACTAACGTTTCACATTCGATCGGTCTCCAAGGATAGATTGAAAAGTAAAATTGGCGAGATAAATCCGACTGAACTGGACGCCATAAAACAGGGATTAAATGACATCCTTAAGTACTAGATGATCTCCCTGTTCACCTACACTTTCGATGAAAAAAGTCTTATCCTCTTTGGATTCATCGGACTTTTTATCGGCATGTCTAAGGTGGGCATTAGTGGAGCCGGAATGGTAGCTGTGCCAATGCTTGCCATCATTTTTGGCGGGAAGAACTCTAGCGGTATCATGCTCCCTATTCTCATCATCGCGGATGTTTTCGGGGTGAGCTACTATCATCGGCATGCGCAGTGGAGCCATCTCAGGAAGCTGCTCCCCTATGCTATCATTGGCATAGTGATGGGCACGCTTACGGGGGAGCATATCGATGATGAGCTATTCAGACTGATCATGGCTATTATCATTTTTATCAGTCTTGGCATTATGATCTGGCTGGAACGCTCCTCCAATAAAGACGTACCGACGAACCAGACATTTGCAATCGGTACTGGGGTGGCTGGTGGGTTCACCACCATGGTGGGGAATTTGGCAGGTTCGGTAATGGCGCTCTATTTACTTGCCATGAGAATGCCCAAGAATCAATTTATCGGCACGGCTGCCTGGTTTTTTCTTGTCATTAATTTGATCAAAGTGCCGTTCCATGTATTTGCTTGGCAAACGATCTCAATGAACACAGTGTTCCTGGACCTTTTGTTGATTCCTGTTATCGCATTAGGTGCCTTTCTTGGACTCCAAATAGTGAAACGCATTCCTGAAAAAGGTTATCGATATTTCATTCTGGCAATGACCGCCGTGGCATCCATCTTCATGCTTTTCTAGGGCGGAACAACGCCTATCTTTTTGGCCTTAGGGGGTTGATTTTGCCAAAAATCCTCAGCGATTTTTTCAGGACATCAAAATAGAGGGTGATCACGAAGAGAAGGCAATAGAACCAGATGAATCCTATGTTGAAATAATAGGTGTCGAACGTGTGCCCAAGGAAATGTTTGCTGGGTGTGAAGAACTGGTCTTGGAAATCCAACGTGTGGGTAGGGTTTGGACTTTTAAAAATCAGGTTATTCTTCTGCACCAGCCGATTATTCACCTCCTGTATCCGATCCGTGCCCAACTTGCCGGTGACGATATCTTCAATGGCCTCATTGGCATACTTTTCTTGCAACTCAAAATAGGCCTCTTTTCCTTCTTCGGTGGCCAGCATTGTTGACACCATTTGCTCTTTCTCCTTCACGGCCGAGTTGTATCGGTTGGAATACATCGACTTCAGTGTCGCTAAAAATCGCTCGGTTTTTTCTTTGAGGGCGGGAGTCATCTGACCGGAAGACAACTCGCCGAATTCAGGAAATTTGTCCTTCCCTATGAGCCTGAGCTCGCTCTCGATTTCATTTTGAATAAGCGCCAATGCCCCCTCACGAATTTCTGCATCGGCACCAGCATCTGTAAGCAGATTAAGCTTCGCCTCTATGGTGGGGATATAATACCGTTTTTTGTACTCAGCCTCTCCTATTTGTTTATCGAAATTATAGAATTGCTTTTCGAATTTATTCTCCTTAAAAAGTGTGACCATCGCCGCTTCGAACCCCCATCGTGATGCCATCATATCGCCAATGGCCGGCACGTGGTTGTAGCTGGTAATGTTCGGATTTAGCTTATCGAATTGCACCACCACCCCACTCAGAATCAGCTGTGGAATGAGCAGGATCGGAATCAAAATGTAAATCGTGATCGCCTTATCGAACGATGCTGAAATATTCAACCCTACGATATTGGCCAGGCAGGAAGCAGAAAATAAAATGACCCAGTTCATCAAGAACATTCCTTTGATTTCGAGAATGTAATTGCCCACCAAAACAAACAGCAGCGTCTGAACAGCCGAAATCGAAAACAAGATGACAACCTTGGAAAAAAGGTAGCTGCTACGGCTAAGATTCAAAAATTCTTCTCGCTTTAGGATTTTTCTATCCTTCACTATTTCTTCGGCACTCACCGTGAGTCCCATGAACAGCGCCACAATGATACTCATGAAAATGTAGGCCGGAAGGTTCAGGTTAGCGGCATACGAGTACGCTGACCCTGGCTCACTGTATCGCAGGATGTAGGCAAGAATGAATGCCAAAACTGGCGCTTCAAAAAGGTTAATGGCAAGGTACTGCTTATTGCTCAGCTTAGAGAGTACGTCCCTCTGAATAAAGACCTGAAGCTGTTTGAGTTTATTTGGCCGTCGGAGAGTGGAGACTGGAGTATCCTCCACCGGCGTGAAGCCATTCGCTCCTTTATGCCGATCCAGATAGTAACCGTGCCACTGCTGCGGGCTCACTTTGCGCTGGTTGGTGATGTGGCCGTATTCGTTCACGACCTTGGTCTCGATGATATTGAATATCTGCTCGGTGTTCACGTTTCCGCACTCGGCGCACTCTCCAGGATCACCATTGATCAGATCAATTAACTCCGTGAAATATGCCACTCCATCCAGTGGATTGTCATAGTAAATCTGATACCCGCCCACATCCATGATGATGAGCTTATCGAACATCTTAAAAATCTGAGAGGATGGTTGATGAATGACTACAAAGATGAGCTTCCCTCTAAGGGTAAGCTCCTTGAGCAAATCCATGATGTTCTCCGCGTCGCGAGAAGACAATCCCGAAGTGGGCTCATCTACGAAAAGCACGGACGGCTCTCTAAGCAACTCCAGGCCGATATTCAGCCGCTTTCTTTGCCCGCCGCTTATGGTCTTGGATAGTGGTGAACCCACTTTTAAATCTTTGATTTCTGAAAGGCCCAGACTACTCAGGGTCTTCAGAACGATGTAGTCTATTTCCGCACTACTAAGATGCTCTAGGCACAGTTCAGCGGCAAATCTGAGGTTGTCATAAGACGTCAAATCCTCCATGAGCAGATCGTCCTGTGGCACGAACCCAATCATTCCATCCACTTTTTTTGGCTGCCTATGGATGTCTATGCCGTTAATAAGAATCTGTCCCTTCGAAGGTTTTTCCATGCCATTCAGGACATTGCACAGCGTGGATTTACCAGCCCCACTCGATCCCATGATGGCGATGAGCTGCCCGGAGTTTTCCAGCACGTTGATGTTTTGCAGCCCCGGTTGGCCATTAGGGAAATGGTAGTCCACATTGCGTGCTTCGAAGGAAATCGGGTGGTGCGAGTCCGTTTCGCTAAACTGATTGACTACCTCGCTGAAGTAGATGGGATCGTACCCTGCCTGCCTCAGTGAGCTTCCCTGAGGAAATACTCTTGGCTTGTTGATTTTCAGTAGTGAACCACTCAGGTAGGTATTTTCCTTGCCTAGGTATTTTACAAAATAACAATCCGTATCGCCATGGATGTGCAGAAAAACTAGGGTTCCGCTGAATGTCTTCTGCAAACTGACCTGCTCACTTTGAGTCTTAATATCTCCACTGAGGAAGAGAATACCGGGGCTATCCAGGGCTTTTGGAGAAGCTCCCGCCACGAACCGATGGATGGACTTCAGCACATTCTTGTCGATATTGAACCCATTGCTGATGGCCTTGAGCAACTCTACCTCACGATCAGAGATGGAGCCATCCGCCAGTATGATGCTCACGACTTCCATCACCACGACCACCTTTTGCTGGTAGGTAAATTCTTCGTTGACCTTGGCGCACAGGTCTCGTACCCGCTCCGTTTCCTGACTTTCAGAGATGTCCTCCTTTAGAATTTCCACCACATAGTCATCAAACTCCTGCATGAAGGCGGCAATGGCTTCAGGGTTGATGTTGTCCTTCAGGAAATATTCGACCTCATCGCGCTCCTCCTTGGTGACATCATCTTCCTTAGCGACTATGGCCAATAGTCGAATGATAATTTTGAGTAAAATGGTGCTCATAGCGGTGTGATTGTGAGTAGGTGGTGGACCCTTGGTTGCTTAAAAATAGCAAAGGTTTCGGCAAAACCTTATTTTAAGAGTTCGCTTGTGTTTTTGGTTATTGCTATTGCCTTATGTCTGTGACACCTTACTACTAGCGAAGACAGTGAGCCAGGTATCCCCAGCTATCCTGAGTTTCCGACCATGCGGTCGGACAAGTACAACTCCGGGTACTATCACCGCAAAAATTGCACATCTAACATTCCATTGATACTTGCCTGGTCTCGGCAATGTAATACCGATAATGCTCCGGCTCTTCTAAAATGCTGCCTCTACTGGATTGTTGTACAAATACGTCAGTTTTTCTAAGCACTTCAACTAATTTTGCGGCGCTCAACAATCAAACCATGCGACTCGGACAGCTAGCAAGAAAATACGATCTTCCCGTGCAGGACATTATAGACTTTTTGGAAGAACAAACCGGAGAGAAATTTCACCCGAATGCCAAGCTCTATGATGCCATTGAGGACAAGGTTTTCACCCATTTTGAGCTAATTCCAGCAGCTGTGAAAGAAGAGATGGAAGAGCCTGTAGTGATCGAGCAGAAATCCCTGGAAGTCAATACTGAGATGGTCGAGGAAAGAGAAAAGAACCTTACCTCGTTTACGGTCAAAAGAAGGCCTGAGACTAATTTTCCAGAATCCCCGCTCGATGATATTGCTTCTGTAGAGGGTGAACTTGCACCTGCAACTTTCGAGGAAAAGCGTGAGGAAATAGGTGAGCCTGAGAAGGCAGAAGTGACCAAAGAGGTCTTCACGGCCTTGTCCCCTTCTGGCTCTACACCCAGCGAAGATGAAGTCATCCAAACGGACAAACTCTTGGAGATGATAGAGGCAGGTGAAATACCGGAAGACTTAGATAAGATAAAGCTGATCAAAGCTCCGAAAAAAGAATTAGCCGGCCTGAAAGTCCTAGGCAAGGTGGAGCTCCCCGAACCCAGGAAAAAAGAAAAGCCAGAGGAAAAACAAGTCAACCAAAGAGGCAGGAACGAGCGACCTCACTTAAGCGAACAAGAGCGAGAGAAGCGCCGACTTGAAGCCAAGCGCAAGCGCGAAGCGCATGAAGCTAAAATTGAAAATCGTCGGAAAGAACGAGAGCAAAAGGAACTCAAGAAAAGAAAAGAAGCCCACTATCGTCAGAAGCTAGAGAAGGCCAAAGCGACAGCAGCAAAACCACAGCAGCAAAAAGCAGATGAGCCAGTTGCTCCCCAAGCCGCAGCACCCGAGCTGACCCCACCACCAACGCAACCCAAATCCGTCTTTGGGAAATTCTGGAAGTGGCTGAACACGTAGGGTAAAATTCACCCTTCGAGAACCTCAGGGTGACACTTTAAAATCATTAAACTAGAACCGTCATTGCGAGGACGCAGGACGAAGCAATCTCATGATTATAGCATCAACTCCTCCCCCTAACCCCCTCCAAGGATGGGGAACAAAAGCAGTAACAGTTTACACTGAAAAAGACCGATCCAATCGCGCCAAAATGCGAACTGAGGGCCTACATGAAAACAGAACGTCATTGCGAGCCTGCCTGCGGTAGGCAGGGACGCAGGACGAAACAATCTCAGGACTGTAGCATCAACTCCTCCCCCTAACCCCCTCCAAGGAGGGGGAATAAAAGCAGTAACAGTATACACTGAAGCGGATTGAAAATTCCGTCCGTAGATTTTCTGTCTATTAAGTTTTTCTGAAAGCGGGTCTCAAGCATGAGGCAATTAGCGGCAATAAAAGCCTTAACCTATCCTCTGGCGCAAGCTTCTGGCTCGTATTCCTTCCATGCCCTACCTTTACCCTAAGTCTCGGGTTTTCGGGAAGGGGTGGCAATCCTTGGGGGTGACAGGATGCTGCAACCCGGCTGCATAGCACAGCGAAGATCAGAGATGAACCCCTTTTTGTTATTAGAGACTGCAGCCCCAACCCAACACAAGTGTGGTTCGGGGGTTTGTTTAGGTCGTCGGGCTCATAACCCGAAGGTCACTACCTTTATTCCAAAGTAGTTCCTTAGTCATATCTTGAGGGAAACCTAATGCGAGTCTATCAACACATGGATACTCGGTCAGTAATTCATCCAGTCGCTCGATAAACCGATGACCGGGATTAATTCGGTTTAGCAGGTAAACAATCATGGAAAGTACGAAAAAAGCTTTCGCATTGCTGTGCTCATCATTCAACCAAGTATAACTTGGCGTTTCGGGATTCAACGCTTTTATCGCAAAATGTCGGTTCCAAAATCGGCTGTGGTGTGCACATACATTTCGGATATAGACCAGGCTATGCAACCACGTACCAAATACTCTATCTGGTAACCCAAACTGCTTGGCTATGTCACGCTTGATTCTTCCTGGTTTCAAATTTTGATAGAGCATGGATAGTGAGCCGAATGAACATATCTCGAGCACCATCCAGGTCGGAGGCTTTTCGTCGGAGTACTTACTTCTAAACTGTTTTATGAATTGCTCATCGCTCCGCTGATATTCATGGTCAATCTTTTTGAGTGTTTTGGAATACCAATCCCGATGACTGAACAAGGAAGGATCTGTATACCAAAAGGGACCTGCTGCATGGCCTAATAAAAAGCTCATTTCTGCCCGCACGGCTACTTCTATTTTCTCCAATTCGGCCGTGACCAATTGGCGAAGTTTTCTGTCAAAACAATAAAGATCAAATGCCTGGTCGAAGGTGGTGCCTTCCTTGAATCGAAGATCCGTCTTTGGTTCCTGAAGTAATGGATGCCAATAGCCACTTAATCGGTAATAGCTAACAACCCGTAATAAATGAATGGCCTTTTCTGGATTGGAGATTACCAAACCTCTGTCTTTCAGTTGCTGAAGTTGGGCTTCATACGAAAGCGCCGGCTTGCTATATGGCACTTTCTCACTCATCGGTATAAAAAGAAAAAACTTACCCTGAGCGCGCTGATCTGACGGGAAGCGGGGTAAGTATGTTGCTGCAAAGATACAAACGTGCCGGCGGAATTCAAAGTTTTGTATAATCTCAATACTAGCCCGTCGGATATGGCATAACGCTCTAAGGTCACAAAATGCGATCTTAGAAGATTTGAAGTCACAAACTGTGACCACAAAAAGGAACTCTCTACTTGCTTACTACCCTCCATTTAATTAGGTCAATGTTTTCCAATTAGTATTAGTGCTCAAGACAGCTTTCTTTATAATTCCCTCGAATTCAGGGAAATTAAAATTTGAGTTATTTATCTGCTCCCAAAAACTCTATGGCGTTTTTGTTCTTAACCTTCTTCAATGAGCGATAGTCCATTCTAAATGACCTTGACCATGTCTGTGTGAGAGATGAAATCCATTCCGTCTACCTGAACTACGGTGATCTCGGATCGGTTTATTGACATTGGTTTTGATATTGACAGTCATGTTAAGCGGTAGCCATTGAGTGATTAGGAATTGTCAACAAATTAACCCAAATCACAAGAAACTGAAAGGAAAGGCAACTACCGGTGATGAACGTGTTTGTCAAAATAATCTCTAGATGAATAACTTTATCCCATGTGCTACGACGTATCCTACCTGACCCGCAAAGCCGAGAAGTACGCCAAGTACCACGGCGCAGAAGTGGACTGGGCAGACTTACTCAAGCGTGTCCTTCGTGCCTTTCCTCGTAAATCCAGCCACTAACCTCTGTCATCCATACACAAATGGGAAATCTTCCAGGCTTTTCGAAACCTTGAAGGTTTAGAAACAACACCAAGCTGATGTGTTCGGAAAACCAATTGGCTACATTGATTCCATCGTCTCGACCAAGGATATCTGTAATTCGATTGATCTTATGTTGTATCTCTTTAATACTCATGAGCCATTAATCGCCTGAAGTTTTTCCACTATCATCAATCTCCGACCCGCTGCTATGGATGGGATTAACTGAGCTTCTATAAACTCATCCCGATCTGGCCGCTCGAGAAGATATCTAAAAGCATCTACTAAAAATGCTTTCACAGTACTATCCGCACCAGTGACAGCCTCGACCAGTTTAGCATGGTAATCAACGATGTAAATAAAATCTTCTAAATCATGGCTTGCCATTGGATCCTTGATACCTCTGGAAAGAAAAGCCTCCCATTTTGAAGCTAGAAAATAGGTGACTGGCAAAATTCTTATGGTAATACCTTCCAAATCAATATTTTCCGACACCTCAAAGCCAGGCTTAAGCCAGCTATTGGTAGGACCCAAAGGGGTCGGTTCAAAAGGAATGAAGTCTACCAAAATTTCATTGAATTTATACCTATACATAACCAAGGAATCTGGTGCAGGCAAGAACCCCTTACTGGCTAGCACCTCGGATAATTGGCTCATTTCAGCATACGAGGCTATTTGAACCGATACATCAACATCTTTTGTAGGTCGAGGTTCTGATGCTGCCGGGTCAGTAGCGTATAGACTAGCCACAGACCCACCGACAAAGAGTACTTCATCTTTCAAATCCCCCAGTGCTTCTGCTACGGACTTAACAACCTTTAGATTAATGATGGTGTTGATAGGCATCTATTCTTGAGTTTAGAAGTTCAATTGCGAGATTCTTCTCTCTGGCTCTACCCACCCTAATGGCATCAACAAGTGCAAGAAGTTCATATAGCAGAATATCATTTTGGACAGCTTCTGGTACCTTAGGATGCAGGGGGTTGATTGCTTCCCCTCTAAAATTTCCAGATGCATAGGGCCATACATAGCCTTGATTTGATGAAATCTCCTCACTTAATGGAGGTGCGGAGTGCGCTGTTGGTACACCAATGGTAATACGGCCCGGTTCAATTGGAAATACATAGGGTAAGCCTTTAAATAGAAAATCTTTGAAAGCTGCTACATTAATTCTATTCTTATCGGCATTTAATAGCTTGGCTATTCGAGATCTATTGAGTGATTCTGTGACTTCCGAAGCACTGATATATAATTCGTTAGCCAGGTCTTTATTAAACCAGCTTCTACTTGCCAGACTTATTATTTTAAGTAGAATGACAATGTCATGAGATCTCATTCCCTTGTGTTCTTTCATGAAGTAAAGGTAAATAAATTCGTGATTCGCGAATCGCGAATTATAAATAATATAAGCATTGGGTCAACTACGAAGGCCAGAGATCAACTCCCTTTTTCTAGCGAACCTTAGGACATCCCCCTTCTCCCTTCCCAAATCGGGAGATTCTCACATCGTTCGTCCCTCACTGCTCAGAATGACGTCTTAAAAACCGTACCTTTATCCCATGTGCTACGACGTATCTTATCTGACCCGCAAAGCCGAGAAATATGCCAAGTTCCACGGCACTGAAGTGGACTGGGCGGACTTACTCAAGCGTGTCCCTCCTACTTACCACGCCAGTGGTTTTGATCAGCCGGAGCTACCCGCCATCACCGCCGAGCACGCCAAGGTCACTACACTTAGTTGGCCATTTATTCCTCCCAACCACGCTCCCACCATGCCCGATGGTCGCCCCATCAATACACTCAACGCCCGAGACGATAAAATCTTCAATCCCAAGTCGGTCTATTACGAGTCAGCCAATGAGCGCAGATGCGTCGTGGTGTTGGACGGTTTCTTTGATCATCACCACAAGAGCGGCATTGCCTTTCCGCACTATGTGAAGCTGAAAAGTGATGAACCCCTGCTGGTTGCCGGACTTTGGCAACCTTTTAGAAACACCCTCGAAGCGAAGGAATGCGTCACCCTCGTCACCACTCGCGCCAATAAGGAAATGGCGTGGATACACAACGAACCTGCCTACAGCCCCGAGTCGCGCATGATCTTCGTCTTGCAAAACCGCGAGGCAATGGAAACGTGGATACACGGCACGGTAGAAGAAGCCCAAGTGCTGATCGCACCCCTGCCCGACGGTGTGCTGGACTACCACCCCTGCAAACCCGTGAAATCAAACAAAAAACTCAAGCGCATTTACCTCGGCAATGTGCCGGAGATACAGGAGCGAGCCTACTATCCTGAGCTGGAGGAGCAGCAAGGGAGTTTGTTTTAGTCTTCGTCAAACTCTGATGGGTTTAAAATCACCCTTCGAGAACCTCAGGGTGACATTCAATGGCAATTAACAAAAACAGTCATTGCGAGCCAGCCTGCCAACAGGCAGGGACATTGGACGAAGCAATCTCATTCTTCAGGGACAAGATCGCTTCGTGCCTCGCGATGACGGAAGGGTTAAGAACGCATAATAATTCATGTGCGTCATTGCAAGCCTGCCTGCCAACAGGCAGGGACATAGGACGAAGCAATCTTATCAATGGCAAATGAGAGCCCACCTTCCGTATTTTTCCTGAAGCGGGTGTGGGTCGTAGCAAATACTTTTGCACTATGCTGCAGCGGCTGAATATAGGAAACAAACTGGCGTTAATCATGATTGCCCTGTCGGTCGTGATCACCGCTTTCCTGTCGTCCTCCTTCTACCTGCAGTTCGATGAGGCTCTACGCGAGCGGGTGCTGCTGCAACTCTCCTCCGTGAAGTCTTTGAAGCACTCCAAGATTGTGGCCGAATTGGAGGACAAAATCCAGGCATTCAAAGACCGGGCGTCCGACGAATTCATCTATGTAGCCACCCACTCGACCCTACCGTCTACCGTAGAGGGCTACACTTTACATCCTACTGGTACGGTCACCCGGGATGTGACCATGCTAGGCCTTACTTCCCAAAATCCTACTCTGGGGATCACGGTGGCATTTCTTCAGCGCACCCATGCCGATTCTATTCGCTTGGCGGTGGCACGACTTCCCGAAATCCAGGAAATATTGCTGGAGCGAACCGGACTGGGAGAAACAGGAGAATCTTACCTCGTGGGTGAAAACCACCACCTGATCAGTAACTCGCGTTTCGGGCAGGCCAACTATCCCGTGATAGTGAAAACCATGGGTGTGAATGAGGCCTTTGAAGGACGACCGGGCACGGACACCTTTCTTGATTACAGGGGAATAGAAGTGTTTGGAGCCTATGAGGAAATTGAAATGAACGGCCTCAACTGGGTACTCCTCAGTGAAATCAATCTAGATGAGGCTCTCTCGCCGCTTGGTCAGGTAAGGCGCAATCTGATCATCACGGTCGTCATTATTCTGGTTTTCATCCTCATTGTTTCTTACTTTCTATCCAAACTCATCGTGCACCCGATCGTCACCATGAAGCAGCGCCTCACCCGAATGTCCCAAGGGATATTTGACTCAGACAGCACCAATTCTGAGCGCGCAGATGAAATAGGAAACATGTTTGAGGCACTCAATAAACTGGTGAAAGCGATGACCGATACCATTCAGTTTGCAGGAGAGATCGGGTCTGGAAATTTCAATGCCGATTATCAAACCTTAGGCACTGACGATCGATTGGGCACGGCGCTCATCAAGATGAAAGAAAAACTGCAAACCTATAAAGCCAATGAAGATCGGCTGGTGAAGGAAAACAGGCACTCCATCATCAGCGGAGAAGAAAAAGAGCGCTCACGTATTTCCAAAGACCTGCATGATGGACTCGGGCCACTGCTCACCACGCTGAGAATGAACATTCAGAGTTCACAACTTCAGCAAAAGATCAAGGATCAATTGCTCGCACAGCTGGACGATACCATCAATGAAGTGAGGCGTATTTCCAATAACCTAATGCCCAGTGTGCTGGAGGATTTTGGTGCTGGTGAGGCGGTGGGCAACCTCATAGACCAGATGAAAGGCGACATTGCCATCCGATACAAGCACGATATGCGCTCCACATCATCCATCGGCGAGCAAATACACCTGACCATCTACAGGATAGTGCAAGAAGCCCTGAACAACGCCCTGAAACATTCGACCTGCAAGGAAATTAAGATCTCCATTAGTGAATTTGATGACCATATTGGTCTGTATATTTCTGATGATGGCGATGGTTTTGACCCTGCCAAACCGTATGCAGGAAACGGCCTCAGAAATATGCAGGAACGTGTGAAACTTGTGAACGGCACTTTCGACATTCACAGTTCGGGTAAAAAAGGCACAACCATAGAAATAGAAATCCCAATAGAATGAGCACCATAAAAACCTTGATCGTAGACGACCACCAACTTTTTCGAAATGGTATAGTTTCACTGCTCTCTAAGAATGACGCAATAGAAGTGGTGGGCGAAGCTTCTAACGCCGAGCAGCTATTGGAGATACTGGAAACCACCAAGGTACACGTGGTACTGATGGACATTTCAATGCCCGGCATGAATGGCCTGGAGGCCATAGCGGCCGCAAGGGATAAATTCCCCGAAGTGCGGTTCATAGTGCTCACCATGCATGCCGAGGGACAATATGTAGTGAAAGCAGTACGTAGTGGGGCTTATGGGTATTTGATCAAAAACGCAGACGAGTCGGAGCTCATTCATGCTATCCGTGAAGTGGCCAATGGCAAGAAATATTTCAATAGCGAGATTTCCCAGCTAATGATAGGCAACATGGCCATGGAAGAATCGCACAAGAAGCTCTCTGATCGGGAGCAGGAAATATTGACCTTGGTATCAGAAGGAAAAACCACTAAGGAAATAGCCGAGGAGATTTTCGTAAGTGCCCGCACGGTAGAAACTCACAGGGTGAATATGATGAAAAAACTAAACGTTCAGAATTCTGCCGAATTGATCAAAAAAGCGGCGCATCTTGGCTTGATCTAGACTCCTCAGTATTTATACCGAACGCATTTTACACGCTTTTCCTGATAAAATCGACTCTCACGAACCGCTAGTTTAGCTGCTTCATTTAAACAGCTTGACCATGCATGTCTTTGATGTAATTACCATCCTCATCCTCTGCTCAGGAGTCTTTCTTTTCATCAACACCTTTCTTCTTAAGCTCCCATCTTCCATTGGCCTGATGATCCTCGCCCTGATTCTGAGTGCGTTGGTCCTGACCGTCGGATACGTGTTTCCTGAATACCACCTCGCGGATAAGGTGAAGAAATTTGACTTCACCGAGGTGATGTATCGTTTTGTGCTCAGTGTAATGCTGTTTGCGGGGGCACTCAATGTTGATTTCAAAAAACTGGGAAAGCAGCTTGTCCCGGTACTCTCACTTACTTTCTTCGGCACGCTTATCTCCACATTCGTCATAGGCACTCTGGTTTATGGTCTGCTTACACTATTGGCTATTGAGATTCATTTCACTGCGGCATTGGTCTTTGGGGCGTTGATTTCGTGCACCGATCCCATTGCCATCACTAAGATTCTCAGGCAGTTCAAAGTTTCTAGTCAGCTCGAAACAAAGATTGCCGGAGAAGCCTGGCTCAATGGCGGCATAGCAATCATACTGGCCATGACCCTGACGAATATCTACCAGGTGCAATTGTCACTCGGCTCCATAGAAATCGTGGACACTGTACTCCTGCTCACTCGCGACCTAGTGGGGGGCTTGGTTGTAGGGGTGCTTTTCGGCTGGCTGGGATTCATCGTTCTCAAGTTTGTGGACAATGACATGGTAGAAGCCGAGGTTTTGGTCACTCTATCGCTGGTTATGGGTGGATCGTATCTGGCCGACGTGCTGTCTGTTTCGCCCATGCTGGTAGCCGTGCTCACCGGCCTGATCATGGGCAACTTTGGTCGCAGCGAGTCCGGAGAAAGTGCCGTGGGTTCTTACGTCTACAAATTTTGGCACTTGCTGCAGGAATCTTTGGCAGCCATGCTCTTCGTGCTCATAGGATTTGAAATGCTGGTGATCCCACTGCGCGTAGACTACTTTGCGGCAGGGTTCTTTTCGGTCGTCATTGTCTTGTTTGCAAGATGGCTAAGTGTATTCATTCCCATCAAACTTATGTCTAGAAGCCATGCATTCGATGATGACACCATCACGGTGCTCTCCTGGGGCGCGCTCCGGGGTGGGCTGCCCATTGCCTTCACCCTTTCGCTCTCCAATTTCCCCGGAAAAGAAATAGTACTGACGCTCACCTATGTGGTCGTGGTAGGCAGTGTACTTTATCAGGGACTCACTTTGTCGCCCATGATGAAAATGTATAGAGAGCGGCAACTGAAGCAGCGGGCTTTTGCAAGAAAGAGCGCGAAAGAGGAAGAATTGCACTACTCAAACAGGCTCAGCGCGTAGGTGTCCGTATTAATACGGAAATGAAATACCAATTTTTCGATATACCCCTGTCCTCCTCTCATTCGTAAAATTGCATAGTAAACAACATTAACCCCATGAAGAAAATAGTAATAGCTCTAGCCATGATTTTTGCCGTTTCTATTGCGAATGCCCAATCGTCGGACAAACCACTCCAGGGTCCAAAGGCAAAAAATTATAAAATCTGGAAGGACACCAACCGCTCCTTTGTGACCTTGCAAACGATGGATCAACGCACGAAACTTCAAGGACCGGCAGCCAAGAATCAGAAGATTTGGAAGCGAAAAGAATCAGCCACTTCTGCCGTCACATTCGGAAGTGAACGATCTAAGCTCATGGGGCCTAAGGCAAAGAATTTCAAATATTAGGAGTAGTAATAGGTAGGTTACGTTAGTAGAGTGAGTAAAAGGCCCCCGACATACGGGGGCTTTTTTTATTATCGCACCCCAAAAGGCTTGGGCTGAAAGTCTGCTCCCTCCTCCTCTTCGGGCTGCTGAATTATGCTTCTTGTAGCTTGTGGCACATCTCGATAAAAAGGAATCACGGCCGTTGGGGTTTTAAATTCTGGTTGCGGCCCTTTGATAGTCAATTCGTACACACCCTCAGGCAAGTGCCCAATGGGCAGGTAGGTCAAGTAACCACGCTGATTGGTCTCCGCATTGTAGTGGTAGTATATCTTTTCAACCGATACGCGCTCGTCGTTGATATAAAGCTCATAGAATTCCTTCACCATCATCAGCTTCAGTGCCGCAACGGTGGTATCGGGATACACCTTCTGCAAGGAATCAAGTGGCGTATGCTCTTCGATTTCTTCTTCGAAAGTGATTCTAGCGACAAGGAATACCTTAAGCACGTTCCCGGAAATGACGTCCGAAGGAATATGTGCCGCATAGGACGGCTTATCCTTATTTTGATCAGAATAGTACCCCGAAAAAGTGGCATAACCTCTGGGGCTAGACCACAACGATAGTTGTGAATACGGATCACCGGGGAAATCAGTATTCGTAATACTCCCGGCTCCTAGGATACTCACGAATGAGAAAACAACAAGGAAAATAAAAAACACCCATTTGTTAAAGTTGGAAACCACGCCGTAGTAGATGGGTCTGTAAAATCGAGACAAAGTGAGTAGACTAATGACCCTATGCAAGGGCCAGTAGATTTTGACAAAAAATCTGAACCTGCGGAAATATCCCAAGGTCACAAAATCGACGAGAGCCAGTACGGCGATTACTAAAATTACCGTTACATAAACCTGGAATGTGTCGAAAAGCACACCCGACCAACCCAAATCAAAATACAAGTACAAGACTGTGAAAGGGACAATAACAAGTACCAAAAAGAAAAAATAGCCCCCGATCAAGGTCATAAAGAGCATGAAGGAAATACTGAATAGTGAGCTGCTGATTTTCTCCAACCGGATCACGATGTTTTCAAAAGAAGGGGTTCTGGCAGCCTTCTCTGCAAACTTGCCTTTGTAGGTTAGCTTGTCCAATCGGATTCCGTCCGGGAAGGTGTAACTCAAACCGACCATCCCGATCCAGATGCCTCTACAGATGAGGTGCAAGATGAGGCCGGAGATGAGCCAGTAAATGCCCATTTTGAAAAGTGCCACCAGATTGTCCACATCATTGGAATCACCAAAAATGTTCAACTTAAAAAACTGCAAGCCCTCATCGAGCAGTTCCGGCACTTTAAACATTCCGTAGAGCACAATACCCGAGAGAAGAATCTCAGGCTCCCAGCTTCTATGTTGCAGTTCAGTTAGCCATTTTGGGACTTCCTGTTTTTGTGATTTGCTCATAGGAGATAAAACTACTCAAAAGCACGTATTCTTACTGCCATTCATATTCATATACTGAGGCATATTTTCCTTTTGCCTGCACATAGTCAAGCATTTTATTGAAAAATGAATCACTGCCCAAGGTGGCCGAATCTCCCACCAAAACCAGCCGCTGCTTAGCTCTCGTCATGGCCACATTCAGCCGGCGATATTCTTTAAGAAAGCCTATTTCTCCCCTGTCATTTGACCTGACCAAGGAAATGTAAATAATGTCCCGCTCCTGCCCCTGGAAGGCATCCACGCTGTTAATGTCTATTTCCGATCGGAAGGGAGCCAATGTGTCCGATTGATTCACCAATCTGGTGAGGACTTCCACCTGAGCCTTGTAGGGGGCAATAATGCCAACTGACATTTCTTCCAAAAACTCCTTCTCCAACAAGCGAATGAGCAAGCTGGCCTCCTCTTCGTTGTAAGTGCTCAGTGTTTCTGTTTTCACTTTCTCGTCATATCCGGCCCCTGCCGTGTCGACAAATGTGACCGGCTCCTCAAAACGAATGGGTCTATGATCTATGCTTTCATCTGCCTTTAATTTCCCATCGTAAAACTGCTCACTCGAAAAGCCCATTATCACAGGGTGCATGCGGTACTGTGTTTGCAGCATCACCACGCCCAATGGTTGATTTTCCTGCCCCTTTGCAAAGAGTGTTTGCTCCAGGCCTGCATGTGCCGCTTCCCGAGACTTGATGGTGGGTGGCAGCTGGTGGTGATCCCCTGACATGATAACCCTTCTGGCTCGAAGGATCGGAATCCATGCTGCTGCTTCCATGGCCTGAGAAGATTCATCTATGAAGACTGTCTTGAACAGCCGATCTGAAAGCAGCGAATGACTAGCACCTGTAAGGGTACAGGCAATGACTTCCGCGTTATCAACCAGATTCTCCGAGATGTAATTTTCCAAAAATCGTGACTCGCTCTTCAAAGCTTTTGCTTCCTTGTAGAGCAACTCTTTTTGCTTGCGCTCCAGAGCTCCAAATTTCCTTTTGTATTTTCCAGCCATCGCCCGATATTCCTCAGACTGCTTTCTCATATCCTTCAGCCGTTCAAAATCAGGGTGCTTGCTGATCCTTACATCCAGACTGTTCTCTACTACCTCTGGAGTCAGTCGAGCGGGATGCCCTATTCGGAGCACATTGAGTCCTTCCCCTACCAATTTCTCTACCAGTAAGTCTACCGCCGCGTTGCTGGGTGCGCAGACTAGCACCTGCTTTTCATTTTTGGCTATTTCCTTGATGCACTTAGTCAGAGTGGTCGTCTTACCTGTGCCAGGTGGGCCATGAACAAACGCGACATCCTGCGCATGAATGACGCTGGCAAACGCCTCGTTTTGCATCTTGTTGAGTTCAGGCAATTCATAGGCAAATGAATCCGTGAAATGAGCGGATTTGGCTCCATAGAAAATATCTCTAAGCTCACTCAGTCGATCATTTTTGGCGGCCATCACCGTGCCGATTGCCCTGTTCATTTCCCGATAGGTACCGTCATCGAAGAGTAGATTGACGCCAATCTTTTCTTCCTTGATCCAATCGGGTAAAAAGGACTGATTGAGCACGATGCGCATGGTTCCTTCCTTGAGGTAGCTCACCACACCGCCCAGGGTCTTACCCTTTTCCTCTGAGCCGGCAAAAATCCCCACGACACCACCTACTTGAAAAGAGTGCTTTTGCTCGGGGTTTTTATGCTTGGTTACTTCCAGCGTGATTCGCTCACCTGTACTTATAAAATCGTTGATCAACCGCACCGGATACCACGTGACTCCATTTTTTTCACGCTCCTTGATGGAGGTGTTCATCATCCTTTCTTCGTACAGACGGTAGTCTTCCGCTTTTTCCTTCATGAGTAGTGAAAGCTGAAGTTGGAGCGATTCGGTTATTTGCTCGGGAGTGGTTCTAGGCATTTACTGAAGCTGTTTCAAAACAACTTCCGAAGATATGGCATGGTGCGATGTATCGAAGACAGATCGACTATCTTTCAGCACGATGATTTGTGGTGACTGGTGTATCACACCGAAGCGATGGGCGATTTCGTTTGAAATATCTCTGTGGGCCAGGAGATCGAGGTAGAAGAATTCGAAGCGGTCGGTAATTTCCAACCCGGTCAGTTTCTGCTTGGCGTATGCGCTGATGCCACAAGTGGTGCTATCCTTAAAAAGCACCACGGGCTTTTGAAAAGACAATTCTTGTGCACCATCCAGATCAGCCATACTCTGAAGCTGTTTCCAGTTTTCCTTCACTCCTGATGTACCTAAAACCCTATCTAAAAATCCCATTGCCCAATATTAAATGCTGCAAAAGTCCATCATGAGAGGCTAAGAGCCAAATGGACGAGCTTACTTGCTTCTTGGGCGACAAATAAAATGAGAGATCAGACTTCCCAGGGCTTCTTGATTCCAAAATGTTTATGAATGAGTTTGAGTAAAAATTGTCCAATTCCTTCTCTCCGTACTTGTTCGTTTGCTTTCACCTGTTTCATGTCGTTTAAGTTTTATCTTAAACTAGCTAACGAGCCAATTCCCTTATTCTTATCTCAGTTTGTGCTCCCAATTCTGGGCGCGAGATTCGTTGGCTATTCTCCGCTGTGTTTCTGAGTCCAATAAGGTAGGATGTGAAGGAAGTCGGGATGTAAAGTGCCAGTTGTCACACTCGTCACATTGGTAGACACTCTGCGGGCCTGCTCCTTTTCTGTGCTGAAAACGAATATGATTTTGGACAAGCGCTTCTAAGGCTATTTCTTCAGACTGAAAAGACGATTTGCCTGAAGGACACCCCATACCTATTTCATTAGCCAATCACGGAGTTTTCCCTTGATGGTCACCCATATAAGCACCATGACTAGAAATAGACCAATGATGGTAAAGATGGTGTCAGAAGGATCTTCGGTCGGCTTGTTTTCTTCGGCCGGTTGGATTTCGGATTGGTAGCGGCTGGTCATATGAGAGGGAATTTAAAAAGAAAAGTACAAATAGTCGGCTACCTCCAAATCAAATTCAATGTTTGTATCGGAAAAGCGGCCTGCACTATTCTATTGGGCGCTTCTTGGCTAACCAATCACTGTAACTTCCCGAATAATTATAAACGTTTATGAAGCCGGCGTTTACTAATTGTGTTGAGGCCATGGTGCTCCTCCCTCCAGATTGACAGTACAGAATAACAGGCTTCTTTTTGTCAAATTCTTTCATGCTTTCTGCAAATCCATCAGAAAAAACAATGTTCATCGCTCCGGGGATTTTACCTGACTCCACCTCCGCGACAGTCCGAACGTCAATTACAGGTACTCCATCCCTTTGCAACGCTAACAGTTCATCAGCTCCTATTATGGTCAATTCTGGAGAAGATTGGCCACAGGCGCCTAACAAAAAAGTGATCAGAGTTAAGCCAAGCACATTTTTCATGGAAGTATTTTTTGATGCTTTCTTATTCAAACTTACATCGAAGATACTTGATCAATTCACCTTTTCCTGTCCAAATTTTCTCGTATTTGGTGCTCAACCCATGATGATCAGCAAGCATCGCCGAATTGTACAAGTCCATGGTGTAATCCAGCTCCGCTAGTTTCATTCCCTTCAGTACATCAAGCGTATATTCAAAGAGCTTGGTGTTGTCAGTTTTGAACCTAAACCATCCGTCGTTTTTCAGAATGGAGCGGTACAGATTGAGATAGAAAATATTGGTTACCCGATGTTTCTCATCTCGATCCTTGGGACGAGGATCGGGAAACGTGAGCCAGATTTCGTCTACTTCACTAGGCGCGAAAAACTGTGGCAAAAGCTCAATTCGTGCACGGATGAAAGCCACATTTTCCAATCCCAAAGCCTGAGCCTGCTGGCTTCCCACCCATATTCGATCCCCTTTGAGATCAATCCCCACGAAATTTCGATCCGGAAATTGCTGACCCAGACCCAGGG